>JADGRM010000021.1 GCA_017880945.1 Gallionella sp.
GCCTCCATCGCCGCCTGGTAAGGCTTCTTGCCCATCTCCAGATGGCGCATGATGTTTTCAATCTCGACGATGGCGTCATCCACCAAAACCCCGACCACCAGCGACAGCGCCAGCAGGGTCACCACATTGATGGTGAAGCCGAACAGGTACATGAGTGCAAAGGTGGGAATAACGGCAAGCGGCAAAGCCGTCGCCGCAACGATCGTGGCGCGCGAATTGCGCAGGAAAAAGATCACCACGATCACTGCCAGCAAGGCTCCCTCGAAGATCATCTCCATCGAGCCCTGGTAGGTCTCGTAGACCATATCAACCATGTTGAACACGCGCTCCACATTGATCTCCGGATGACTTTCCTTGAGGCTGTCAAGCGCCCTGGTCACCCCATTGCCCACCTCGACATCGCTGGCACCCAGAGAACGGATGATCTCAAACCCGACCACCTGTTTGCCATCATGCAACGCAGCCGAACGCCGCTCGGCAATCGTGTCGCTGACGTTCGCCACCTGGTCAAGACGGACATGCCTGCCATCACGCAGGGTTATCTCCATTTGCGCCAACTGCCCGGCTGTTTGCACCGTCGCCACGATGCGCACGGCTTGTTCCATGCCGCCAAGATCGGTGCGCCCGCCCGGCGCTTCCTGCTGGATCTGCCGCAACTGGCTGGAGATTTCCGAGGCGGTGAGATTCAACGCCAGCAGCTTGGTCGGATCAAGCTCCACGCGAATCTGCCGTGTCACGCCGCCGACGCGATTGACCGCCCCCACGCCTTTCACACCGAGCAGAAGTTTGGTCATGTTGTTATCCACGAACCACGACAGCTCTTCCTCGCTCATGTTCGGCGCGGCAATCGTGTAGGTCAGGATAGGCTTGCCGCTCAATTCCACTTTATTGATGACCGGGTCGAGCATCTCGCGCGGCAACTCGCCGCGGATGCGCGAGACGGTGGAACGTACATCTTCCAGTGCCACTCTTGGATCACGCTCCAGCCGGAATTCGGCAGAGATGATGGCCGTCCCGTCCTTGACCTGGGTATACAGATGCTTCAGTCCTTGCGCACTGGCAAGCGCATTCTCGATCTTGCGTGCCACCTCGGCTTCCATCTGATCCGGGGAGGCGCCCGGCATTGAAGCCGTCACCGTGACCATCGGCAGATCAATGTCCGGGAACATCTGGATCTTCATGGCTTTGAAGGCCATCACGCCCAGGAACGTGAGCATCACGAAGGCAAGCACTGCCGGGATCGGGTTGCGGATGGACCATGCAGATACATTCACGATATTTATCCCTTCACGACCTGAACCACGTCACCTTCGGTCAGGAACGCTCCGCCGCTTTCGACAACCGGTTCATCCGCTTTCAGCCCCTGTTTGATCTGGACGCGATCGCCATTGCGCTGTCCTACCGTCACCGCACGCTCATGCACATGCTTGTCCCGCCCCACGATCAGCACGTAAGTCATGCTGCCGCGCTGCATGACGGCAGACTGCGGCAATGACAGCAAGTTTTTCTTGCCCCCGCTGACATCGAATGTGCCGCTCGCAAAAGCGCCCGCTATGATTCCTGCGCTATCCGGCAAGGTGACCAGCGCATAGCCGAAACGCGTCTGTGGATTCACCGACGGCGAGATCGCGCGCACTGTGCCACTGATGACGCGTCCCTCACTCATCGTAACTTCCACGCCCATGCCCTTGCGAAGCAGCATCAGTTCTTCTGCAGTCAGTTCTGCGCGCCATTCCAGACGACCCTTGCGGATCAGCCGAAACAGCTCCGCCCCGGGTTGTAACATCGAACCCACATTGGCATTCACCGCAGAGATGACGCCGGAATCGGGCGACACGATGCGCCCCTGGGTCGGCAACGAAGAACCTGACTCGTTGCCCGAGCGCGTTAAATTGTCCCGCGCGAAATTATCAAACGTGACCAACACCTCGCCCTGCTGAACATGATCCCCGATGCTGACCTTCACTTCCGCTATCCGCAAACCCTGCACTTGCGCGCTGATGATCGCTTCCTGCCACGGCATGATGCTGCCGTTCGCCGCTAACGTGCGTGCCCATTTGTCTTCACGCAGTGTCGTGGTACGTACCGTCAGCGCGGGCCTGCTTGCCGAAGGCGCGGCTAGTTCGGCCTGGCTGGTACCGACCAGACCAACCGTTCCGCCAGCCAAGACCAAACCTGACAAGGCGATTTTCAAGAACAGATGGTTGTGTTTGATGTTGATACGCATTGCTTCTTTTGTCTCCAAATATTTCAAAACCTGTAATTCAAACAGACGCTGGCAATATCCAACCATACCCGGATTCAGCACATTCAAGCCGGGCCTGGTCCCGTTGCTCGCGGTTTCATGCTAACCTTTTCGCGCAACGAACAACTGGAACAACCGGTGGTCATGAAAAAATCGCTATCCATCATTCTCGTCTTTGCACTATTCAACTGCGGCTGCAGCACTATCGGCCTGGTCTACCGCAACGCCGACTGGTATCTTCAGCACAAGATCGACGACTACACTACTTTTACTTCCCGGCAAAAAGAAACCATCCGCAAGGATATTACCGATTATATGTTGTGGCATCGAAAGGTCGCGCTGCCAGAATACATCATCTTTCTGCAAAACCTGAATGAAGTAGCCCAGTATGACGGCCAATTGAAGGCAGAGGAAATCGCTCTGTTGAGAGCCCATCTGATGAATTTGTACCGAAAATCCGTGATACCTGCGATCAGGCCCGCCGCACAAATGTTAAGTAGCCTGGATAGCCGGCAAATACAGGAACTGGGCAGAAATCTTGCCAAGGAAAACAAAAAACAAAAACAAGAAGAACTCGATGTAAGTCACGATGAATACCTTGACAAACGCGCGGATAAAACCATCACTTTTCTGGAATGGCTGGCAGGAAATTTGAGTGATGAACAAAAACAACAGGTCAGGGAAATGAGCCGTCATTTACCCGTTGCCAGCAACCACTTCATCCAGCATCGGGAAACCAATCAGGCCAGGTTGTTGGCGCTATTGAACGACCATGCCGGCGCAGACAAGATCGAAGCATTCATGTCGTCGTGGATCCTCACTCCCGAGGCGACCAGAACATCGCAGCAACAGCGTGTCATACAGTCATTCGAGACGTCCTCGGATGCAATGATCGCGCAAATCCATGGGCTGCTGACGGCGCGGCAAAAAGAACATATGCGAAAATTGATATCGGCTTACATCAAGGACATGCAAAGCCTCGCCACAGACACGCATGCCGCAAGCGGAGCAACCCGATAGGATTTGTGTCCATGTCGTTACGCTTCCGAAGAAAACTTATGCCACGTACTTGATTGACGGCTGTCACCACAACCTTGCTCTTGGTCACTTCCGCGCCCGCTCAAACTGATCGCCCTGCTCGGAGCGTAGCGCTGACGACTGATATCCCTGGGAAATCGTAGCGTGATTTCTGCCCGGCAACGGGTGCCGACCTGCATGCAGGCTCATCTACTGCCTTCTACCGGCTATCACATTTTACAAGCACGGCATGATGCCGGATTAAAAAGTTTCCTGGGCCAGTCTGCCATGGATGTGATTTTTCCGTACATGCCGCTGGAATTTTATACACGGGTAAATTACTATGCTTGCTTGCATGCCAGTCGCTCACATACCAGTCACCCACAACCAGTCACCGGAGTCCCCTTGCCGCATAATCGCAAAAATGATGTTGCCCTGAACATTGGACTGCTCAGGGCACTACGCAGCTTGTTGCCGCCGGAATCCGTGCTGGTCGACGCGGAGGATATGCGCCCGTTTGAATGCGACGGGCTGGCGGTCTACCGGCAGCTGCCGATGGTCGTGGTGCTGCCGGAAACCATAGAGCAGGTGCAATGCATCATGCGCCTGTGCCATGCGCAGCAAGTGCCGGTGGTGGCGCGCGGCGCGGGCACCGGTCTTTCCGGCGGCGCATTGCCGCTGGCGGATGGCGTGCTGCTGAGCCTGGCAAAATTCAAGCGCATCCTGAGCATCGATCCGCATAACGCGATGGCAACAGTGCAGCCGGGCGTGCGCAACCTGGCGATATCCGAAGCGGCGGCAACCTATGGCATGTATTACGCACCCGACCCTTCGTCGCAGATCGCCTGCACGATAGGCGGCAATGTCGCGGAAAATTCCGGCGGCGTGCATTGTTTGAAATATGGTTTGACGGTGCACAACATCCTGATGCTGAAAGTGGTCACGATGGAAGGCGATCTGCTCACCATCGGCGCCGAGACGCTGGATTCACCGGGATATGACCTGCTGGCGCTGATGACCGGCTCCGAAGGCATGCTGGGCATCATCGTCGAAGTCACCGTCAAGTTATTGGCCAAACCGGAACGTGCACAGGTCGTGCTCGCAGCCTTTGACGATGTAGTGAAGGCGGGCGAGGCGGTCGGCGCGATCATCTCCGCCGGCATCATCCCTGCCGGACTGGAAATGATGGACAACCTCGCCATCCAGGCGGCGGAGGATTTCGTGCATGCGGGCTATCCTCGCGATGCCGAGGCGATTCTGCTGTGCGAACTGGATGGCACGCATGCCGAAGTGTCCGAGTACATCGCGACGGTGCGCAAGATATTGACCGGCAGCGGCGCGACCGAAGTGCGCACAGCCGTGGATGAAGCCGAGCGGCAACTGTTCTGGAAGGGGCGCAAATCGGCCTTCCCAGCCGTGGGCCGCATCTCGCCTGATTATTACTGCATGGACGGCACGATACCGCGCCGCCAGTTGCCGCATGTGCTGCGCCGCATCAGCGAGATGTCGGCGGAATACGGATTGGCGGTCGCCAATGTGTTCCATGCCGGTGACGGCAACCTGCACCCGCTGATCCTGTTCGATGCCAACAAACCAGGCGAACTGGAGCGCACCGAGGAATACGGCCGCCGCATCCTGCAGCTCTGCGTGGAAGTCGGCGGCACCATCACCGGCGAACACGGCGTCGGCATCGAGAAGATCGACCAGATGTGCCTCCAGTTCAACAACACGGAATTGGCCCAGTTCCATGCGGTCAAAGCCGCATTCGATCCATCCGGTCTGCTCAATCCCGGCAAGGCCGTTCCCACGCTGCCTCGCTGCGCCGAATTCGGCGCGATGCATGTGCATCACGGAAAACTTTCCCACCCCGAACTGGAGCGCTTCTGATGGATGAGCAAGACATCAGCTTAGCGTTGCAGCAACAGGTGCTGGATGCATTTCAGAACAAGACGCCGCTAGCCATCACCGGCGGCGGCAGCAAATCCTTTCTCGGGCGCACTGCCGTCCACGCGCAACCTATCGATATCAGCAAACATCGCGGCATCGTCGAATACGATCCGTGCGAACTGGTGTTGACGGCGCGCAGCGGCACTCCGCTACAGGAGATCGAAGCCGCGCTGGCCGAAGCCGGGCAGATGCTGGCGTTCGAGCCGCCGCATTTCGGCGACAGCGCCACCCTGGGCGGCACCATCGCCTGTGCGCTATCCGGACCGCGCCGCCCCTACAGCGGATCGGCGCGCGATTTCGTGCTGGGCTGCCAGATGCTGAATGGCCGCGGCGAAATTCTGCGCTTCGGCGGACAAGTGATGAAGAATGTCGCGGGCTACGATGTTTCGCGCCTGATGGTCGGAACCTATGGCACGCTGGGCATCCTGCTCGAGACCAGCCTGAAGGTGCTGCCTCGTCCCGCAGCCAGCATCACCGTGGCTAGTGAATGCAGCGCAGCCGAAGCGATAGCGAGCATGAGTGGTTTGCTGGGCAAGCCTTATCCGGTGGACGGCGCGTGTTATCACGGCGACCGCTGCTACGTGCGCATCTCCGGCAGCGCGCAAGCCGTCAAGGAAGCGCGCACCAGGATTGCCGGTGACGTGGTGGCCGATGCGGAAAAATTCTGGCATGCGCTGCGCGAGCATGAGCTGCCCTTCTTCCGTCATCCCAGCCTCAGCGGTAAAGCCAGGCTGTATCGCATCATGGTCAAACCCGCCACGCCGCCATTGTCCATCGAAGGTTCGTGGCTGCTGGATTGGGGCGGCGCGCAGCGTTGGCTGCGCAGTGATGAAGATATCGCCACCCTTCGCCGTCGCGTAGAACTCGCCGGAGGTCATGTCACGGTGTTTCGCGGCGGCGATCGCGACGAAGAAATATTCCAACCACTATCTGGGCCGCTGCTGACCATACACCAGCGGCTCAAGGCCAGCTTCGATCCAAAGAATATTTTCAATCGCGGCCGGCTTTACGCCGATCTATAGCATGCAAACTTCCATACCCCTGCAATCGCTGAGTCATCCCGATATCGCGGAAGCCAACGAAATCCTGCGCACCTGCGTGCATTGCGGATTCTGCATGGCGACCTGCCCGACCTATCAGTTGCTTGGATCGGAGCTGGATAGCCCGCGCGGCAGGATCTATCTGATCAAGGAGATGCTGGAGACTGAACAGGCCAGCGACAAGACCCGCTTGCATCTGGATCGCTGCCTGACCTGCCGCTCCTGCGAAACCACCTGTCCGTCAGGCGTGCGCTACGGACGCCTGATCGACATCGGCCGCGAGATGGTCGAAAAGCTGGCGCCGCGTTCTCTTTACCAAAAGCTGTTGCGCAAGACCATGCTCGCCGTCATCCCCTACACCGCTCGCATGTCCGTTGCGCTGGCGTTGGCTCGCGTGTTTCGCCCGCTGCTGCCAGCAGAGCTCAAGAAAAAGATCCCGGCCAAACAGGCCGCTACCTTGACACCGGTAACGTCTCACGCGAGGCGCATGCTGGTGCTGGAAGGTTGCGTCCAGCCGCTGGGCACACCCAACACCAATGCTGCTGCAGCGCGCGTGCTCGACCGGCTGGGCATCTCGCTGGTCAACGCACAGGACACCGGTTGCTGCGGCGCGCTGAACCAGCATCTGTCCGACAGCGAAGGCGCGCGCGCGATGATGCGCCGCAACATCGATGCGTGGTGGCCGCATGTCGAGAGCGGCGCGGAGGCGATCGTGATGACCGCCAGCGGCTGCGGACTGATGGTGAAAGACTACGGCCATGCGTTGAAAGACGATGCGGACTATGCAGACAAGGCAGCGCGCATCAGCGCACTGACGCGCGACTTGAGCGAGTTGCTGAGCCGCGAGAACCTGGATGCTTTCGCGCATATCGGCCAGGGTATGCGCGTCGCTTACCAGTCGTCCTGCACCCTGCAGCACGGCCAGAAACTCGGCGGAACGGTGGAAGCGATCCTGCGGCGCTGCGGTTACGAACTCACGCCTGTCGCGGACAGCCACCTATGCTGCGGTGCAGCGGGATCCTATACCCTGCTGCAAGCCAAGCTTTCCCGGCAACTGCTGGAGAACAAACTGGCCGCGTTACAGAACGGCAAACCGGAAGTCATCGCCTCCGCGAATGTCGGTTGCCAGATGCATCTGGCCAGCGCAAGCGATGTGCCGGTCAAACACTGGATAGAGTTGCTGGAACAAAGCTAGAATCAAATAATTTTAAATTCAAATAAAGAGAGGAGAGAGCATGGCAATAACACCGTTCCACCCGCCGCAACGCGTATTGATGGGGCCCGGCCCTTCCGATGTCAGCCCGCGCGTTCTGGAAGCCTTGTCGCGCCCGACCATCGGCCATCTCGATCCGGTGTTCGTGTCCTTCATGGACGAGATGAAGGTGCTGCTGAAATTCGCTTTCCAGACCGATAATGAATTGACCATGCCGGTATCGGCACCGGGTTCCGCCGGGATGGAGACCTGCTTCGTCAATCTGGTCGAGCCGGGTGACAAGGTCATCGTGTGCCAGAACGGCGTATTCGGCGGACGCATGAAAGAGAACGTCGAACGCATCGGCGGTATCGCGGTGATGGTGCAGGATGACTGGGGTCGCGCGGTCGATCCGCAAAAACTGGAAGACGCGCTCAAGGCCAATCCGGATACCAAGGTCGTCGCTTTCGTGCACGCGGAAACTTCCACCGGCGCGCAGTCCGACGCGAAGACGCTGGTCGAGATCGCGCACAAATACCATTGCCTGACCATCGTGGACGCGGTCACTTCGCTGGGCGGCACGCCGCTCAAGGTGGACGAGTGGAACATCGATGCGATCTATTCCGGCACGCAGAAATGCCTGTCGTGCACGCCGGGTCTCTCTCCGGTGAGCTTCAGCCCGAATGCGCAGGAAAAGATCAAGAACCGCAAGACCAGGGTGCAGAGCTGGTTCATGGACCTGAATCTGGTGATGGGCTACTGGGGCGGCGCGACCAAGCGCGCCTACCACCACACCGCGCCGATCAACGCGCTGTACGGATTGCACGAGGCGCTGGTGATGCTGCAGGAAGAGGGTCTGCATAACGCCTGGGCACGCCATCATAATAATCATCTCGCGCTGCGCGCGGGACTGGAAGCGATGGGCCTGAACTTCGTGGTGCCGGAAGCGGAACGCCTGCCGCAACTGAATGCGATCTCTGTGCCGGATGGCGTCGACGAAGCCGCAGTGCGCTCCATCCTGTTGTCCGACTATCATCTGGAGATCGGCGCAGGCCTGGGTGCGATGGCCGGCAAAGTGTGGCGCATCGGCTTGATGGGACACGCCAGCAATCCTCGCAACGTGCGGCTGTGCCTCAACGCACTGGACGATGTGCTCGTCCGCCTGAAAGCGCCGATCAAGCACGGCGTCGCTGTGGATGCGGCGAACAGGAAGCTGGCTGACTGATCCATTGCAAGCATGCAAACAAAAACCCTCCCATCATTAGTGATAGGAGGGTTTCGACACATTGAAGACGGACGATAACTTCCAAAGCATCCATCCCATCCGGGATTCGCAAATCAGCGGCTGCGATCAACCCTGCTTCAGCAGCGCCTCGAACTGCTCAACCGGTACCGGCTTGCTAAACAGATTCCCCTGGTAGTGAGTGCAACCCTTGCCCAAGAGGAGTTGTCGTTGCTGTTCCGTCTCCACCCCTTCGGCAATGACGTCCAGGTTCAAGCTTTGTGCCATGGCAATGATGGTGCGCACAATCGCTTTATCGCTGCTATCTATGACAATATCGCGTACGAACGACTGGTCAATCTTGAGCTGATCGAGCGGCAGCCGTTTGAGGTATTGCAGGGATGAATAGCCGGTGCCGAAGTCGTCCAATGAGAACTGGACACCGATTTCCTTCAATGCGTTCATGGTTGCGATGGTCTCTTTGATATTCTCCAGCAACATGCCTTCAGTCATCTCCAGCTTGAGAAGCATCGGGTTGATGTCATGGTGTTGCACGGCAGCTTGTACTTGAGCCACGAAATCAGCCTGACGTAATTGCTTGGCACTGACGTTCACCGCCAGAACAAGGTGACGCGTTAGCACCTCTTGTTCCCATGACTTGAGTTGGGCGCAGGCCGTATCCAGCACCCATTGCCCGATGGGCAGTATCAGCCCGGTTTCTTCCGCCAACGGAATGAATTGAGCGGGAGACATCAGACCGCGTTCAGGGTGTAGCCAGCGTATCAATGCCTCTGCGCCCAAGGGACGTGACATTCTGTCCACCTGAATCTGGTAGTACAACTGGAATTGTTGCTTCTCAAGTGCTTTGTGTAATTCGCCCTCCAGTGAGACACGTGCAGAGATGCTAGTCTGCATTTTCGGGTCGAAGAAGCACAGGGTGTTGCGGCCTGCTTTCTTGGCCTGATACATCGCGATGTCGGCTTGTTTCATCAGTTCATCTAACGCCTGTTGGTGGTCGTTAAACAGGGTGACTCCGATGCTGGCGGTGCAGCGGTAAGCAAACTTGTCAAGCTTGTAAGGTTGGCTGAGGGCAGCGAGAATTTTCTCGCCGATGGCTTCCGTCTGCGCCGCAGCTTCAATGGGTTGTTCGCTCAGGTTTTCCAGCATCACCACGAACTCGTCACCGCCCAGACGGGCCACGGTGTCGCCTTCGCGCACACAGGAGGTCAGACGTTGAGCGACCTGTTGCAGCAGCAGATCACCGATGTCATGGCCGAGCGTGTCGTTGAGGTTCTTGAAATTGTCGAGGTCGATAAACAGCAGCCCGCCTGCCCGGTCAGCTCGCGCACTTGAAGCCAATGCCTGCCTGAGCCGATCCAGCAGAAGTAGCCGGTTTGGCAGTTGAGTGAGGGGGTCATAGAACGCCAGATTTTTGATCTTATCCGCCACCTCCATGCTCATGGTGAAGTCGGTGATTGTGGCAACGTAATTCGTGACGGTACCGCTTGGGCTTTTCACTGCAGTGATGATGAGATGTTCCAGACAGATATCGCCGTTCTTGCGCCGGTTCCAGATTTCACCATCCCATCCGCCTGTGCGCTGGATGTCCTTCCACATTGCCGCATAGAAGTCAGCATCATGACGGCCAGATCTGAGTATCCCTGGGTTCTGGCCAATGACTTCGTTGGCGGCGTAACCGGTGATCTCTGTAAAGGCGCGGTTCACCCTAAGGATCGTGTTATCGGCGTCGGTGATCATGATGCCTTCTTGAGTTTCAAAAGCGGTGGCAGCGATGTGTAGCTGCTGTTCAGCTTGCTTGCGATCACTGATATCGGTGTGTGTACCGATTAACCGCAGTGGATTTCCTTTATCATCACGACTGACCAGCTTTCCCCTGGAAAATATCCATTTCCAGGAGCCATCTTTGCAGCGCATGCGGAACTCGATAACATAAAATGGCTGGTTACCTGCGAAATATTCCTGGATGGTGGATAACACGCGATCCTTGTCATCGGGGTGCAGATGTTCTAACCACCCAGCTCCGGTACCCGGAAATTCATGATCGGCGTAGCCGACCATTTCTTTCCAGCGCTTGGAATACAAGGCTTCATCGGTTTTAGGATTCCAATCCCACACTCCGTCTCCTGCGCCTTCCAGTGCGAATTTCCAGCGCTCTTCATTCTCGCGATTTTGCCTGGCTGAAATAAGGCTGCTTAAGGTGTCCGAAATTCGATGTGCGATAACCTGGAAAAGATGCAGATCCTCTGCACCATGCACCACCTCACTTTCACAATGATGCAGTCCAAACGCCCAAGCCTTTTCGATTTTCGGCCGCAAAGCTGTTATCAATTGGGATTTGACTGAAAAGTCTTCTGCAATGAAAGGAGGGACAGGGTGATCGGTATCCGGGCAATATTGGATCGTGCCATTGGCACTGAGCAAGTCGCTGAATAGTTCAGATATATTGCTACCCATCGGCATTTCCACCCCTTGCACGAATAGTCCCGGCCATTCTGGACGCGTGCGCTCCATGGGAACACCCCAAGACTTCGCATCGGGATCACAGGGGTACAAGAACCAGGCGCGATCCGCATTAAAGAGCTCAAGCACCAAATCCAGCACGCCACTCATCATGTCATCCATGTTCTCGCTGGCAAGGCTGATTTGTGTAATCTGATTCAAAACATCCAGGAGTCGAATGCGATGCAAAAGATCGTCAGAAAGTTGATGGTCTTTATTCATTTTGATAAAGAATTAATGATTCACGCTGTCATAGTGTTATGGTCGGGACAAGAAATAAACCAATGCACGCCCAATGAATAATCGCTTCATGCTCCAAATCGCCATTGGAATACCAACATGTTAACAGTCGCAGACCGAACCTAAGCCGACCTTCGAATTGTTTGAAAGCGGCCGTGCGGAAAAATTTTCTGCACATGATGCCACGTCCCCATATTGTTATGGCCGAGAGGTAGCACCGAAATAATCAGTGAATTTCAGGAAATCTCCGGATCCTCACCGGAGGGCATTGTCGTAAGTGCCAGTTCAAGGTTCGAGGCAAGATTGTCAGCATATTGGGCCGCCTCAATTAACCGAAGCGACTTGTAGTATTTGGCTTTCGACCGAAAAGTATCGATATCGTCCAACAGTATCTTTCTTGTTTCGTCTTTTTTCATCGCTCCACTCCTGAACTTGGTTGATCTGAGGTCAGATCGATAATATGCGCTCAATAAAAATGGCTTAACAAATTTGTCCGCCACATATGCATAATAGTATGGACATGAGTGAATGTCTCTTTTGGCACAAAGAATACGTTCGAACTTTCCATAAGCAGACACTTTACGTTTGATGTAATCGGATGCCGAGGCTCAGAGGAAACCCGCAAGCACAGCTTGCCGGAAGTCGGGTTGACTGATAACTTATGTGTTGTCTCTTTTCTTCGCGTCTACCCTGGCATTAAATTTCTCCCGGATGATCACGAACCGCTCATGCCGCCCTTTGGAGATCAGGTCCACCCCATCATGGGCTTCCACGGCAAAAACAAGTTTCCTTCCCTCGACGGCTATCAATTCAACGGTAGCCGTTACTTCGAGGCCGGGCGGTGTTGCGGCTTCGTGGCTAACGTCGATGTGCGTTCCAAGCGTCTGTTCTTGCGGCCAATCAATGTGGGGGTTGATTGCCTTGATGCAGGCCCATTCGAGGAAACCCACCAGGAAGCCGGTTGCAAAGACTTCTGGCATTGCCGCAAACTCTTCCGATTCCGGATAAAGCGCGGGGACAGTTTTCGATGCGGGCACGACGAACTTATGCTCGTATCTGATACCTGGTTTCAATGTTTCCTTCATCCTTTTCTCCCGTTACGCTTAACCGTTACTAGCCGGACGCCCGTGTCCGATAATTTTTAGCGGCACTGAAAGCGCATGATGCCATTCTAATTTTCCGGTCCACCCCGACACTGGCGTGGCAGGTATCTGTCCTTGATCTCTTGGCTCATGCACTTCCATATGATTTTGTTATTTGCATCAAAAGATGGCACTAACAGCAAGGTCTTGCCCTCAATGGGTGCGGTTGCCATCGTGATAGTCACAACGCTATTTTGACTATCTACACCAATTTCTTTAATGAACGGCGGAAGCGGCGCTGCAAACCCTGCCTGCGCCAGGCTGACGGGAGTTTGTTGATGCTGGTAATAATAATTGGCGACCGACTCGGCTGCGTTTGTCCCGACAACGGCAGCTTGAGCCATACGGGCGCGTGTTGTGTAATCCTGGTATGCGGGAATAGCGATAGCAGCAAATATCCCGAGCATGGCAATAAGCGCAAATACAAGAACGGCGATCAGCACCACGTTGCTGGTGCCGCCCTTTCCAGAAAGCTCTCCGAGCTGTCGTTGCAAATCATGTGTAGACGAGCGGGTTTCTGAAATCTTCTTCTTGCAGTGTTTGTAGTAAAGGGCGTTTGCATACATCGGCGGCAACAACAAAATGCCGGCCGCATACAAGAAATAACCTATGCCAATAAAGGTACCGGCAGATTTTCCAGACATGGCAGCAGCAACCCCCATCGGGATCATGACGAGATAGGGCAGCAAGAAATATATCAGGGCGTTCAGCCACATCTTTCTGTAAAGGAACCAGTAAAAGGTTACAAAGAAGGCGGGCCAATTCCATGAAGCACCTGCATTCCCATCTCTGTCAAAGCGGGAGAAATGCCGCAAATAGTAGTCCTGATTCTTGGGTCCGACTATGGCCCTGTAAAATTCCTCCGGATTGCCAGGCGAATCAAATTCTGTGTGTAGGGTGGAGGCATTCTGTACGACTTGAGGCAGCACACTGCCGCAGCCGGAACAAAACTTTGCAGTGTTGTCGTTTGTGTTTCCGCATTGTGGGCAAAACATTCCTTTTCTCCCTGACTCGTTTTTGCTGTTATCGAGGTTTTTTGCTGCCCAACATTTAATAGCCGGACGCTTGCGTCCAAACATTTCTTAAAAGTACTGACTCGCATATTGCCATCGTGTATTGCAGGTGTGCAATGGTTTTGATTTATCGCCAACCCCGTGCCATTGCCAGAATTCAGTATCCGGCGAATGGCAATGCAATTCAGACCACCCTCGCTCACCGATATGTCTCAAACGCCGCCGCAAGACCGACAGACCAGGCGTTGCGGTAATACTGGGTTACGTTGCTGTTGTAGCCGGCCTGCCCCCACAGTACGATGGGCAGTCCCATGAGATCGCTCAGCGGGGTGAAGCCCAGTTCTGCACGGAAGGTATTCCACCTCGCGAAATTGCGGTAGCCGGTGGTAAAGGACAGGTCAGCACCCTTGAACCAGCTCCAATTTAAATCGCGGTTCACCTTAAGGCGTATGCCATCGACCTGGCTGATCCTGGTTATCGCGCGGGGAGCCTCCCACGGGAAATATTCCTCGCTCCCCTTCTGCAGCAAACCATATGACAAAAAATATCTCAACTCTACATCCAGCGAATTGGTGCCCAGCACGTCGAAATGCAGATGGCGCTTGTAATTCAGGTAATCCCAGCCGCGACTGATATAGTCCTGCGCAATATCAGCCCCGCCGACGCTTGCCGCCGTGCTGTCGAACAGCGGGACGGAATCCACATACTGGCCGTTCGATTCGTGGGCATACCCCACATCGTAGAAGTCCTGCTTGTTGTCTGTCGAACCCAGAAGCTGTCCTTCCGCGTATGAGGTGTAAAAGCGGAAGAACAGCTTGGGATTGAATTGCTTGGTAACAACCGGCGAGGAATGCCTCACGGTACCGCTGTATTGCCCCATCCTTCCGGTAAAGGAGAGGAAAGGCAACATATTGAACTTGTGCCCCTGCTGCATCGCTTCGTAAAACAAGGGGTAGCGCAGCGACAGGACAAAGTCCATGAAGCAGGACCGCTCATAGCTGTCCCTGGTACAACCCAGCCTGTTGGGCTCGTCGGAAGAGAGCATGGCCAAGGGGCTCAACGAACTTCCCGCCCCCTGTTTAGCTGGCTGCGGGGCATCCTCGCCATGTCCCGCCACTGGAAACCAGAGCAAGGCCAGCAATACCCCGGACAAAATTCGACTCATCATTTATTCCTTATAGTCAATTGAACTTGCAACAACAACTCTTGGTACAAAGCCGTGTTGAGTGGTTTATCTCAAAAAGCACATGACAGGCCAATCGAAGAGGTATCCCGATACGACTACCCGGCGATGTGACAGTTCATCCAAAGTTAATTTCACATGATTCAAAGTAAATTTCACATGATTGTCATGGAACCAAGGCAAGATTATTGTGCTCGGCTACTGCTGGGTACTTCACCCAACTATGATTAAGGAGATTTAATATGAACGTCGAAAATAACAGCAAAACTCTTGCTCAAGACTCTGAGTTCCAGATTGCACTCGGCTGGCTTGCTGCATTGTCTGTATCGATTGCAAGCTGGGCTGGCCTTTCTTAAAGGTTATCTTATGCAACAGGCTGCAAAAGAGGGGCGGTAATAAACCGCCCTTTGTCATTTGTCGCAGGATGAAAGAATCTGATTTCCTTCCAACTGCCACGGTAATGCCGAAAATCTGTTGTTCGCACGGAGCTGTCACCCGCCACCAGCAACAGCGCCAGCGTTCTGCCGGTCTCCTGTGTAAGGGAAGTTTAAAGTGCAGGCACAAAACTCGGGGCATCTTCCTCATCCAGCCATATGGGGAGCGTGAAGTCATGACAAGTCTTGCAGTGTCACGAGTTATCCGGACTGATGACTTTTCTGTTTCAACCGTTGTATGCAATCCAGCGCTGCGATCTTGTAGCACTCGGCGAGTGTCGGATAGTTGAATACGTTGGAGACCAGGTCGCGCACGTTGCCATTCAGGTTCATCACCAGTTGCCCGATATGGATGAGTTCGCTGGCTTGTTCGCCGACGATATGCACGCCCAGCAGTTTTTCATTGCGCGTATCCAC
>JADGRM010000160.1 GCA_017880945.1 Gallionella sp.
CAGCATCGACGGTTCATCGGGCGGCTTGCCGGTGTAGGTGGAATGGTAGATCGGGTCACGGCGCATCGTGATGCGCTCTATCGTGAACACCGGGAATTTGTCCTGCTCGTTGTAGTAACCGGTGTGGTCGCCATACGGCCCTTCCAGCGCCATTTCATCGGGGTGGATCACGCCTTCCAGAACGATCTCGGCACTGGCCGGTACCTGCAGATCGCTGCCCAGACATTTCACCAGTTCGGTCTTGCTGCCGCGCAACAATCCGGCGAATTGATATTCGGAAAGGCTGTCCGGCACCGGCGTGACCGCGCCGAGGATAGTGGCCGGATCGGCCCCGATCACCACTGCGATCGGGAACGGCTTGCCCGGGTGCGTCTTGCGCCAGTCCTGAAAGTCCAGCGCGCCGCCGCGCTGCGCCAGCCAGCGCATGATGACCTTGTTCGGCGCGATCACCTGCTGGCGGTAGATGCCGAGATTCTGGCGCGGCTTGTTAGGCCCGCGCGTGACCACCAGGCCCCAGGTGATCAGCGGCGCAACATCGCCTGGCCAGCAGGTCTGGATAGGCAGCTTGCCCAGGTCCACTGCCGTGCCTTCCCACACCACATCCTGGCAAGGCGCGCTGGACAGGACTTTGGGCGACATGTTGAGTACCTGCTTCAACACCGGCCATTTTTCCCAGGCATCCTTCAAACCCTTGGGCGGTTCGGGTTCCTTGAGATAGGCGAGCAGCTTGCCTACCTCGCGCAACGCAGCGGTGGATTCTTCACCCATGCCCAGGGCCACGCGGCGCGGCGTGCCGAACAGGTTGGCGAGTACAGGCATGGTATGCCCGGCAGGATTCTCGAACAATATAGCCGGGCCTTGCGCGCGCAACACGCGGTCGCAGATCTCGGTCATTTCCAGATACGGCGAAACCGGCGCGGTGACGCGCTTGAGTTCGCCGAGTTTTTCCAGTTGTGCGATGAAATCGCGCAGGTCGTGGTATTTCATGAAATCCCCTTTTGCAGACCCTCTCCCCCAGCCCCTCTCCCGCCAGCGGGAGAGGGGAGCAACTCCCTCGCCCCTTGGGGGAGAGGGTTGGGGAGAGGGGTTTTAATAGAACCTTGCCTCGCCCTCAGGGCGAGTCTTGAAGCGTTTATGCAGCCAGAAATACTGTTCCGGCATCTCGCGCACACGGTCTTCGATGAACTCGTTCACGCGGCGGGTATCCGCAATGTCATCCCCGCTCGGATAATTCTCCCAGGCCGGATAGAAGGTCAGCACATAACCTGCCCCGCCGGGCAACAGGCGCGTGATGCTGGGGACGACTTTCGCTCCGGCCATCTGCGCGATGCGCGCCACCGAGGTCATGGTCGCGGCAGGCACGCCGAAGAAGGGAATGAACGCGCCGTCCTTGACACCCTGATCCTGGTCCGGCGGATAGATGAACGGCATGCCTGCGCGCATCCCCTTGAGGATGGGACGCAGTCCTTGTTGACGCGAATACAGGCGCTGGTTGCGGAAGCGGGCACGCTTTTTCAAGAGCAGTTCGGTCAGATAGAGGTTCTTCTGGTTTGCATACATGCACACCGTATCTGCATGCTGCGCGATCCATTGCCCCCCGACATCCATGCCGACGAAATGCGGCGTGAGCAGGATGGATGGCTTGTCCTTGACCGCCTCGAAATGTTCGACGCCTTCAACACGGATCAGGCTGGAAATGTATTCGGCGCTCGACCACCACAGGATGCTGCGCTCGATCAGGCCGCGAGCGAACATCTTGAAGTGCTCGCGCAATAGTTTCTTTCGCGCCTCTTCGCTCAAGTCGGGGAAGCACAGTTTCAAATTGATGCTGCCCACCCTGCGGCGTTCGGCAGCGATCAGGTAAAGCAGAGAGCCCAGGGTAGTGCCGACCCACACCAGCACGCGGAACGGCAGGAAGTGCATCAGCCACAACAGGAATATCCCTGACCGCACTAGCATGTGTGCTCCCCGCCCGCGCCTGGCGGCTGCACGCCGGGCGGTATTTTGTAACGGTTATAACTCCATAGATACTGTGCGGGAGAAATAGCGATCACGCGTTCCAAAGCCGCATTGATTTGCAGCGGCACGGATTTTGAAATATCCAAGGGCAGCGGCTCGATACGCAAATTGTATCCCGCTCCTCGTGGAAGCCGTTCGGCATAGACCAGCAGTACCGTCGCACCGCTGGCCTGGGCCAGCCGACCACTCAAAGTCATCGTGTAAGCCGGACGCGCAAAAAAATCCACCCACTCGCCCTCGCCCTGGCTGGGCACTTGGTCGGGCAATAAACCGATCGCCTCGCCGCGTTTAAGGGCCTTGTAAAGCAGGCGCACACCGCCGATATCGGCGGTTGCCAGGCGAACCAATCCGCGTTCACGGCCTCTGCGCATCACATTTTCCAGCCAACCTTGCTTGGGTGAACGATACAAACACGTCACCGGCAGATGCTGTCCTACATACAGGCTGGTTATTTCAAAACAACCCCAATGCGGGGTAAGAAAGATAATTCCCTTGCCGCGTGCGCGGGCTGCTTCGATATGTTCCCAGCCTTGGCAGCTCTTTACCGTGGCGCAGACTTGTTCCAGCGGCCTGCCCCATACCCAGGGCAACTCGACGATGTTTTTACCCGCCTCGGCAATGGCCTGGTTGAGCAGGGCGGCATAGTGCTTTTCATCCGTGGCGAGATGCGTCTGACGCAAGTTTTCTTCCGTGCGTGCGGCGTACTGTTTAGACATGATAAAGGTGATGTGGCCAAGCAGTGCGCCCAAACCCTGCAGCCATCGGAGCGGCAAGCTTGATAGCAGGCGAAAGATCAATTTGAACAGGAAAGAGGTCATCGGTGGTCAGGCGAACAATTTGATACAATGCGCGCCTTGAATTTTAAATTAGATTGAGCTGAGAATTATGAGTGATTTCCTGTTTACTTCCGAATCGGTATCCGAAGGCCATCCGGACAAGGTGGCGGATCAGATTTCTGATGCCATTCTGGACGCTATTCTAGCGCAAGACCCGTATGCGCGTGTGGCGGCAGAGACGCTGACCAATACCGGACTGGTGGTTCTGGCTGGCGAGATCACGACTACCGCGAACGTGGACTACATACACGTGGCGCGCAACACCATCAAGCGCATCGGCTACGACAACACCGACTATGGCATCGACTACAAGGGTTGCGCGGTGCTGGTGGCTTATGACAAGCAAAGCCCGGACATCGCTCAGGGCGTGGATCGCGCCTCGGATGACTTTCTGAATCAGGGCGCAGGCGACCAGGGCTTGATGTTCGGCTACGCCTGCGATGAAACGCCAACGCTGATGCCGCTGGCGATTTACCTGGCGCACCGCGTGGTGGAACGCCAGGCGGAACTTCGCCACGACGGCCGTTTGCCATGGTTGCGCCCGGATGCCAAATCGCAAGTGACGATCCGTTATCTGGACGGCAAGCCGCATTCGATCGACACCGTGGTGCTCTCGACTCAGCACGCGCCGGAAATGACGCTGCCCCAGATTCGCGAAGCCGCGATCGAGGAGATCATCAAGCCGATGCTGCCGAAAGAATTGATCAAAGGCAATATCAACTTTCTGGTCAACCCGACCGGACGCTTCGTCATCGGCGGACCGCAGGGCGATTGCGGACTGACCGGACGCAAGATCATCGTCGATACCTATGGTGGCGCAGCGCCACACGGGGGCGGTGCGTTTTCCGGCAAGGATCCGTCCAAGGTGGATCGTTCCGCCGCTTACGCGGGCCGTTATGTCGCCAAGAACATCGTTGCTGCGGGTTTGGCGACCAAATGCCTGGTGCAGATATCCTACGCGATCGGCGTGGCCAAACCGACCAGCGTGATGGTGGACACCTATGGAACCGGAAAAATCTCCAATGAAAAGCTGACCGAGCTGGTGTTGCGCCATTTCGACCTGCGTCCCAAGGGCATCGTGCAGATGCTCGATCTGCTGCGCCCGATTTATGAGAACACCGCCGCTTATGGCCACTTCGGCCGCGAAGAGCCGGGATTCACCTGGGAAGCCACGGATATCGCCCCCATATTGCGTGAGGATGCCGGCAATTTAAAGTAACTGTAGGGTGAGCTACGCCCACCTGTGAAATTCGTTTTGTGGGATGGCAGGCTGGACACGGCGATGCGAAGCATGCGGGGCGGGCAAGCCTGCTGCTTCGCGCTCCCGCACTAGGAGGGCTTCGCCCCACCGTGTCGCGCGAGCACCGCAAGGAGCCGCGCATAACCAGCGACTTTCCCGCTAGCGGGATTAGTCGAATGGCTAGTAGTTCCATCAGCGAACGACGAGGCATATCGTATAGATAGACGAAGAGTGAGCGAGCACGCGACACCGCGATTCGCCCACAAAACGAATTACACCACCCTCCGAGGGGTGCTGCAGCGGGGCTGGATATCAGTCCCCCGTCAGGCTCGGAGTCAGTGGCTCAACGATGCAACTGCACCCATTCATTAACCACTTATGAATGGAGTTTAAGATGAACGCTGCTACAAAAGGATTCACCGATTACATCGTTGCCGATATGTCCCTGGCTGCATGGGGACGCAAGGAACTCGCGATTGCCGAAATCGAAATGCCCGGCCTGATGGCGATCCGCAAGGAATTCGCCCAGACCCAGCCGCTGAAAGGCGCGCGCATCACAGGCAGTCTGCACATGACCATCCAGACCGGCGTACTGATCGAAACACTGGTAGCCCTCGGTGCGGAAGTGCGCTGGGCTTCCTGTAATATCTACTCTACGCAGGATCACGCTGCCGCCGCGATTGCCGCAACCGGTACGCCGGTGTTCGCGGTCAAAGGCGAAACGCTGACCGAGTACTGGGACTACACGCACCGCATCTTTGAATGGGCGGATGGCGGTTTTTCGAACATGATTCTGGACGACGGCGGCGATGCCACGCTGTTGCTGCATCTGGGCGCGCGTGCCGAGAAGGACGCATCCCTGTTGGACCATCCCGGCTCCGAGGAAGAGACGTGTTTGTACGCCTCGATCAAGGCCAAGCTGGCAGCAGATAAGAAATGGTATTCCACACGCCTTGCCGCGATCAAGGGTGTA
>JADGRM010000161.1 GCA_017880945.1 Gallionella sp.
GCTCCAGCTGCCGCTCCTGCCAAAGCGGATGCCAAGCCGGCTGCCAGTGCTGCTGCTCCTACCGCAAAGATGAAGCAACAGGACAAGATGAAGTCATGCAATGCTGATGCCAAAGCCAAGGCACTCAAGGGCGACGAGCGCAAGAAGTTCATGAGCTCCTGCCTCAAGGGTTAAGCTTCATTAGCCGCACCGGGAACGCGCCGCAAGGCGCGTTTTTCTTTGGGGCTGTATAATCCACGATCTTTGCGCGACTGAGTCGCGTTTTACATTTTAAGGTTGCATGATCAAAAAATTCCTCAAGCGTGTATTCCGCAAGCCTGCCAAGATAAAATCGATAGGGAATGCCCAGGTTATCCCATTCAGATTGCATGGCGTGACGCGCGACCAGATCAGCTACGGTGCGTTGAAAGTCACCGACGGGCTGCAAGCAGCAGGCTATCAGGCCTATGTGGTTGGCGGTGCGGTGCGCGACCTGTTGCTGGAACGTATGCCAAAGGATTTCGATGTGGCGACCGATGCCACTCCGGAGGAAGTGCGCCGGCTATTCCGTCGTTCGCGCATCATCGGGCGGCGCTTCCAGCTGGTGCATGTGATGTTCGGCGAGGATGTGGTGGAGGTGTCTACTTTCCGCCGCATGATCGAAGCCGAAGATGCGCAGACCGACGAGCATGGGCGCCTGCTGCGCGACAATGAATTCGGCGATCAGGAACAGGATGCGGCAAGGCGCGATTTTACCGCCAATGCGCTGTTCTACGATCCGAGCACCCAGGAGATCTACGACTATCACGGCGGTTATGCCGATACCCGCAATCATCTGTTGCGCATCATCGGCGACCCGCTGGTGCGTTACCGCGAAGACCCGGTGCGCATGCTGCGCGCGGTACGCTTGTCCGCGAAACTGGGTATCAAGCTGGATGCGGCGACCGCCGCGCCGATCGCCAAGATGAAAAGCCTGCTCGACAACGTGCCGCAGGCGCGCTTGCTCGATGAAGTGCTGAAGATGCTGTTGTCCGGGCATTCGGTGGAATGCATCAAGCATTTGCGCAAGATGAATCTGCACCATGGCTTGTTGCCGCTGCTGGATGTGATTCTGGAGCAGCCGATGGGTGAGAAATTCATCATGCTGGCGTTGCGCAACACCGACGAGCGTATCAGTCAGGACAAGACGGTCTCACCCGCCTTCCTGTTCGCGGCATTGTTGTGGCATGAAGTGCTGGCGACTTGGAAACTGCATCAGCAGCAAGGCGAGCGTCCGGTGGGAGCAATGCATGAGGCGATGGACGAGGTATTGGCAAGACAGAAGGCGCAGCTGGCCATTCCGCACCGCCAGGATGCGGTGATGAAAGAGATCTGGCTGATGCAGCAACGCTTCGAGCAACGCGCCGGACAACGACCGTTCCGTTTGCTGGAGCAATCGCGTTTCCGCGCCGGATTCGATTTTCTGTTGCTGCGCTGTGCCAGCGGCGAAGTGGATGACGAACTCGGACTGTGGTGGGACGAATTTCAGGATACCAGTGCCGAGCGTCGCGCGGAAATGTTGCAGCCGGAAGGAGCGGGGGAAAAGAAACGCCGCCGCCGCAAGCCGCGCAAGAAACCTGAAGTGGCGGCAGGGGATGAATCGGCAGCGGATGAGCAGTCAGCATAATTCTGGAAACAGCTCACACCACGGAATACACGGAATAAAACCAATGAATTTCGCACTCTTTGATATTCACCCTGATATTCACCAACTGGGGGATGTCATAAAACACGCCAAGTTTGTTCTTTTCCGTGTATTCCGTGGTTATGAATTGCAGTTTTCAGCGTAATGTCGCACATCGCCTTTATCGGGCTGGGCAGCAATCTGGGAGACCCGCACAGCCAATTGCAGCGTGCCTTCGTTGATCTTGATGGACTGCCCGGCACGCGTTTGACGGCACGGTCTTCGCTGTATCGCAGTGCGCCGCTGGGTTGTCTTGATCAGCCGGATTTCGTGAATGCGGTTGCAAAGATCGCGACGAGCCTGTCGCCGCAAGCGTTGCTGCAAGCCCTGTTGCAAATCGAACATCAGCACGGTCGCCAGCGCACCTTTCGCAACGCGCCGCGCACACTGGATCTGGACGTGCTGCTCTACGACGATATGCAACTGCAAGAGCAGGGCCTGACGATCCCGCATCCGCAGATGCACCTGCGTGCGTTCGTGTTGCAGCCCTTGCTGGAGATTGCGCCGGATATCGGCATTCCAGGCGTGGGGCAGGCGCAACGGTCATTGCAGGCTTGCCAGGATCAGGTTTTGGAGAGGCTAACCAGTGTTGTTTGACAAGTATCGTTACGTGGTCGTGGAAGGTCCGATAGGCGTGGGCAAGACCAGCCTCGTACATCGCCTTGCGCAACATGTGGGTGCCACGACTTTGTTGGAAAAGCCCGATGAAAATCCCTTTCTCGCCCGGTTCTACCAGGATCCGCCGCGCTATGCGCTGGCGACCCAGTTGTTCTTTTTGTTTCAGCGCGGCAACGAAGTGCGCGACCTGGCGCAGATGGATTTTTTTCGCAACAGCACGGTGTCGGATTATCTGTTCGAAAAAGATCCTTTGTTCGCACGTCTCAATCTGAACGAGGAAGAGTTCGCGCTGTATCAGCAGATTTATCGGACGCTGCAATTGCAGGCCCCTGTGCCGGATCTGGTGATCTATTTGCAGGCCGCGCCGGAAACGCTGGTGGAGCGTGTGCGCCGCCGCGCCCAACCTTACGAGAATGGCATCAGCGAAAATTATTTATATCGGCTTGCACAAAGCTACAGCGATTTCTTCTATCATTACGACGCGGCGCCGGTGTTGATGGTGAACAGCGAACATCTGAATTTTGTCGATGGCGATGAGGATTTCACCTTGCTGTTGAAGCGCATTGAGGAAATGCGCGGACCGCGCGAATTCTTTAGCCGGGGGTGAGGAGCCTCTGATTTAATCCTGCATGGTCGCGACAATGGCTTTGCGGGATGTGATGCAAGGAGCACAACATGGCAGACCGCCCGCAAAGCCTTGTCCCGAAGGGTTGCGACCAAAACGGATGCTTGCGGCGTTGCGCTCATTGGCATCGTAGTCCAAACTACGACCTTCGTCGCGCGTCTTGCAATCATCTCGTTTTGGTCTGCAACGCGTCCCATGAATGATTAGATCAGAGGCTCCATAGATGCGAACTACGCTGACCAAATTGCAAACCATGCGCAGCAAGGGCGAGAAAATCGCCGTGCTGACTTGTTACGATGCCAGCTTTGCCACGCTGCTGGAAGCGCAGGGCATTGACGTGCTGCTGGTCGGCGATTCGCTCGGCATGGTGTTGCAGGGACATGAGACCACGCTGCCGGTTACGCTGGACGACATGGCGTACCACACCGCCTGCGTGGCGCGCGGCGCGAAACAGGCGTTTATTGTCGCCGACATGCCGTTCGGCACCTTTCAGGTCAGCCCGGAAAAAACTTTCGAACATGCCGCGCGGTTGATGGAGGCGGGCGCGCAAATGGTCAAACTGGAAGGCGGCGCGGCTATGGTCGAGACGGTGCGTTTCCTTTCCGGACGCGGCATCCCGGTGTGCGGACACCTCGGGCTGACCCCGCAATCGGTGCATCAGCTGGGCGGCTATCGTGTGCAAGGCAAGGATTCCGCTGCCGCGCAAAAAATATTGGAGGATGCCGTTGCGCTTGAACAGGCCGGCGCGGGCATGATCGTGCTGGAAGCGATGCCCGCGCTGCTGGCTGCGGAGATCACTGCTGCACTTTCCATTCCCACCATCGGCATCGGCGCGGGCGCGGCGTGTTCCGGCCAGGTGCTGGTGCTGCACGATATGCTGGATATCTATCCGGGCAAGAAGGCGCGCTTCGTGAAGAATTACATGCAGGGCGCGAACAGCATTGCAGATGCGGTGGCGAACTATGTTGCCGAAGTAAAGGCGGGCGATTTTCCGGCGCAGGAACACAGCTTCTGATGCAAGTCGTTTCAACTGTCGCGGAACTACGTGCACGACTGGCCGATGAACGTGCCATCGCCTTCGTCCCAACCATGGGCAACCTTCACGAAGGCCATCTCAACCTGATGCGCCTTGCACGCGGGCATGGCAACTGCGTGGTGGCGAGCATTTTCGTGAATCCGCTGCAATTCGGCCCGAACGAGGACTTCGAGAAATACCCGCGCACGCTGGAAGCGGATTGTGCCAAGCTGCAAAGCTTGGCGGATGTGGTGTTTGTTCCATCGATCAACGAAATGTATCCCGCACAGCAAACCGTGTTCGTCGAGCTGCCGCAGATTGCCAACGAACTGGATGGCGCGTCGCGTCCCGGACATTTTCGCGGCATGGCGACGGTGGTGCTGAAGCTGCTGAATATCGTGCAGCCGCACACCGCGCTGTTTGGCAAGAAGGATTACCAGCAACTGCACATCATCCGCCAGCTGGTCGCCCAGTTGAATCTGCCGGTACGCATCATCGGCGGTGAGACGGTGCGTGCGGCGGACGGTCTGGCACTGAGTTCGCGCAACCAGTATTTGAGCAAGGCGGAGCGTGGCGAGGCGGTCTTTCTGTACCAGATGCTGCAAGGTATGCGGTTAGCCATCTTGCAGGGTGAGCGGGATTTTGAACGATTGCAGCAACAGGCGGTCGAAGTGATGTCAGCGAGGGGCTGGGCTGTGGATTATGTAGTAGTGCGCAACCAGTCCGATTTGCTGCCACCCGGTGTTGTACAAGGCAGTCAGGCACAACGCGATCTGGTGATTCTGGCGGCGGCCAGGTTGGGCAATACCCGCTTGCTGGATAACGTTGAAGTTTGCCTGGTTGATTGATTGCGTATAGATTGATTACTTGGGCGGCAGGGTGCTATATAATCCGCGCCCACTGAAATAAGAGGTGTCCTATGCAAAGAATTATGCTTAAAGCCAAGTTGCACCGGGTGCATGTCACGCACTCCGAGTTGCATTACGAAGGCTCCTGCGCGATCGATGACGATTTGCTGGATGCTGCCGACATCAGGGAATATCAGCAGATCGACATCTACAATGTCACCAATGGCGAGCGTTTCACCACCTA
>JADGRM010000162.1 GCA_017880945.1 Gallionella sp.
TGCGCCGAAGACCGCGCGCGCTTCCAGCAAATGCTGCATCAACTGAATTTGAAACAGCCGCCTAATCGCACTGCGCGCACCGTGGAAGACGGCATCGCTGGAGCCGCCGAGATCGGCTACCCGCTGGTGGTGCGGCCAAGCAACGTGCTGGGCGGGCGGGCGATGGAAATCATCCATGCGCAAGTCGATCTGGAACGCTATTTGCGCGATGCGCAGGAGATGTCCAAGACTTACCCTGAGCGCATGCCGATTCTGCTGGATCGCTTCCTGAATGACGCGATCGAAGTGGACGTGGACGCGGTGTCCGACGGCAAGGATGTGATCATCGGCGGCATCATGGAACACGTCGAGGAGGCGGGCGTGCATTCCGGCGACTCGGCTTGCTCGTTGCCACCATTCAGTCTGTCGCAAGAGATGCAAGACGAATTGCGCCGCCAGACTGTGGCGATGGCCAAGGCACTTAACGTGGTCGGGTTGATGAACGTGCAATTCGCGATACAGGGCGGTACGGTCTATGTGCTGGAAGTGAATCCGCGCGCTTCGCGCACCGTGCCTTTTGTATCCAAGGCTACCGGAGTACCGCTGGCCAAGATCGCGGCTCGTTGTATGGCTGGTCAAACCCTGGCGCAACAGGGCATCACCAGGGAAGTGATTCCGCCGTACTATTCGGTGAAAGAGGCGGTGTTCCCGTTCATCAAATTCCCGGGGGTGGACACGATACTCGGGCCGGAAATGAAATCCACCGGCGAAGTGATGGGTGTGGGCGACACTTTCGCTGAAGCGTTTGTGAAGTCGCAACTGGCTGCCAGCGTGAAGTTGCCAAAAGAGGGCAGGGTGTTTATCAGCGTGCGGGAAGAGGATAAATCTGGCGCAGTTGAAATCGCAAGCTCGCTGGTGCAACTGGGCTTTACCATTCTGGCCACGCGTGGCACAGCGGCGGTGATCGGCGCGGCGGGTGTCGCCGTGACGGTAGTAAACAAGGTTGCGGAAGGCCGTCCGCACATCGTGGACATGATCAAGAATGGCGAGGTCAGTCTCATCGTCAACACCGTGGACAGCAAACCTTCCGTGATGCGCGATTCTTATTCCATCCGCCATGCCGCATTGCAGGGACGGGTGACGTATTACACAACGCTGGCAGGAGCACGCGCTGCCTGTATCGGGATGCAACATCTGACCGAGTTGCGTGTTTATGATTTACAGGGGCAGCACCAACGTCTGGCTAAATAAACAAATAAGGCTATCTATTATGAGCAAAGTTCCATTAACCGTAGTGGGTGCAGAAAAATTGCGCCAAGAGCTGCATATCCTCAAGACGGTAGAGCGTCCGAAGGTGATCAACGCCATCTCTGAAGCGCGCGCGCAGGGTGACTTGTCGGAAAACGCCGAATACGATGCCGCGAAGGAACGGCAGTCGTTCGTCGAAGGCCGTATCGTCGAGCTGGAATTCAAGCTGGGCAGCGCGCAGGTCATCGATCCCAAGACCCTTAATGCCGAAGGGCGTTGTGTGTTCGGTTCGACCGTGATACTGGAAGATGTGAACAACGGCGATGTGGTCACTTATCAGATCGTTGGTGATGACGAGGCGGACATTCGGCACCGCAAGGTTTCCATCAGCTCCCCGATCGCCCGCGCGCTGATCGGCAAATACAGCGGCGACATTGCCGAGGTACAGGCGCCGGGCGGGGTGAGGGAGTACGAAGTGGTGGAGGTTCAGTACATTTAGAGAAGGACTCCCTTCCCCTTGCAGTCGATAACCAGCGACTTGGCCGCGGTTCTTTGCAGTCTAGTCGAATGGCTAGGAGTTCCTTCAGGGTTGGGGAGGGGGTAGTAACCGTAGGGTGGGCTGTGCCCACCATGTCGGGCGTAGCCCGACCTACATTGGTTGCGGCTCGTCCGGCTTGGGTTCTAGCGATTACCCAGTTGCTTCTTGGACAGAGGTTTTTTCCCCTTATGACGCGGCATTTTCTTGATCTCGATCAAGTGTGCGTCCGGGTTGGGTTGATAGATCACCAGAATCTTGCCGATATGTTGCACCGGAGCGGCGTTTAATTGGGTACAGATGGCCGCCAGGATTTCTTCACGTTGCGGACGTTCTGCCATGACACGAATCTTGATGAGTTCGTGAATTTTCAAAGTCTGCGCGATTTCTTTCAACACTGATTCGGTCAGGCCCGCATTGCCTATCATCACCGTTGGATTTAAAGCGTGGGCGCGGCCTTTCAGGGCGAGGCGTTCGGATAAGGTAAGAGATAACATAATGGCCTTTTTGAATAAGGCCGGATTCTAAACGATGAAGCCTTCCAAAACCAGCAAACAATGGATGCGTGAGCATGTTAACGACCCTTTTGTGCAACTTGCGCAGAAGGAGGGCTACCGTTCCCGCGCCGCTTACAAGCTGCTGGAGATCGATACCAAAGACCGATTGCTCAAGCCCGGCACGGTGGTGGTGGACCTGGGCGCGACCCCGGGTGGCTGGTCGCAGGTCGCGGCAGCCAAGATTGGCCGTGGCGGAAAAGTGATCGCGCTGGATCTGTTGCCGCTGGATCCGCTGGCCGGGGTGGATTTCATTCAGGGCGATTTCCGCGAAGAGGCCGTGCTCAAGCAACTGGAAGACTTTTTGCAAGACAAGCCGGTAGGGCTTGTAATTTCAGATATGGCGCCCAATATGTCCGGTGTAGCCTCGGCTGATCAGGCGCGTGCCATGCATCTTGCGGAACTGGCAATGGAATTCGCGCTCGAACACCTGAAGCCGGACGGAAGTTTCCTGGTCAAGGTGTTTCAGGGCGCGGGGTTCGAGGATTTTCTCAAGCTGATGCGCAGCCGCTTCGCCAGGGTGGTGACACGCAAGCCCAAGGCATCCCGCGATCGCAGCAGTGAGGTGTATTTATTGGGTAGCGGAAAGCTTGAGTAATAGGGCAATACATAGTCTAATGAACAACCTCGGCAGCCATTGCATCAATCATGGGGCGCGTCGTTTAAGGAGTTATTTTGAACAACTTTAAGAGCATTGCAATTTGGATGGTTGTCGCCCTGGTGCTGATGACCGTATTCAATCAATTCAACACCCGCCAGCAGCAGACTGCACAGTCGCAGCTAGACTATTCCCAATTCCTCGATGAAGTGAAGCAGGGACATATCAGCAAGGTGGTCATCGAAGGCCGCACGCTGAAGGCGACGACTAGCGACGGCAAGCGTATCACCAGTTATGCGCCTAGTGATTTGTGGATGGTTTCCGACCTGTTGAAAAACGGCGTGAGCATCGAGGCCAAGCCGGAAGAAGAGCAGTCTTTCCTGATGAGTATTTTTGTCTCCTGGTTCCCGATGATATTGCTGATCGTCGTGTGGGTGTACTTCATGCGGCAGATGCAGGGCGGCGGCAAGGGCGGCGCGTTCTCGTTTGGCAAGTCACGTGCACGCCAGCTGGATGAGAGCAAGGAACGCTTCACGTTTGCCGATGTGGCGGGCTGTGATGAAGCCAAGGAAGAAGTGTCCGAGCTGGTGGATTTCCTGCGCGATCCGGCAAAATTCCAGAATCTCGGCGGGCGTATCCCGCGCGGCGTGCTGTTGGTGGGCAATCCCGGAACCGGTAAGACGCTGCTTGCGAAAGCGATCGCCGGTGAAGCCAAAGTGCCATTCTTCTCGATCTCCGGTTCCGACTTTGTGGAAATGTTCGTCGGTGTGGGCGCCGCGCGCGTGCGCGATATGTTCGAACAGGCCAAGAAGCAGGCGCCGTGCATCGTGTTCATCGATGAGATCGATGCAGTGGGTCGGCAACGCGGCGCGGGTCTCGGCGGCGGCAATGACGAGCGCGAGCAGACGCTGAATGCATTACTGGTGGAAATGGATGGTTTCGAGGGTGCCAGCGGGGTGATCGTGATCGCCGCGACCAACCGTCCAGATGTGCTCGATTCCGCGCTGTTGCGCCCGGGTCGTTTCGATCGTCAGGTAGTCGTGCCGTTGCCTGATATTCGCGGCCGCGAACAGATTCTGATGGTGCATATGCGCAAAGTTCCGGTAGCCCCGGATGTAAAGGTCGATATATTGGCACGCGGCACGCCGGGTATGTCCGGCGCGGATCTGGCAAATCTGGTCAATGAAGCCGCCTTGTTCGCGGCGCGTCGCGGCAAGCGTTTCGTCGAGATGGACGATTTCGAATCGGCCAAGGACAAGATCATGATGGGCGCGGAACGCCGCTCCATGGTGATGCCTGAAGAAGAACGGCGCAATACAGCCTATCACGAATCCGGTCATGCGGTGGTCGCCAAGCTGCTGCCGAAGACCGATCCGGTGCACAAGGTGACCATCATCCCGCGCGGCCGTGCGCTGGGCTTGACCATGCAGTTGCCTGCGGAAGACCGCTACAGCTTGGACAAGATTCGCATACTCGATACCATCGCCGTGTTGTTCGGCGGGCGTATCGCCGAAGAGATTTTCATGCATCAGATGACCACCGGCGCTTCGAACGATTTTGAACGTGCCACTGCTATGGCGCGGAGCATGGTGACCCAGTGGGGGATGTCGGATGCGCTTGGAACCATGGTGTATGGCGAGAACGAGGGCGAGGTGTTTTTGGGGCGCTCTGTGACCACGCACAAGAATATTTCCGAAGCGACCATGCAGCAGGTCGATGCGGAGATTCGTCGCATCATCGATCAGCAATACGCGCTGGCGCGCGGTTTGATCGAGGCCAATCGCGACAAGATCGAGGCGATGACCAAGGCTCTGCTGGAATGGGAAACCATTGATGCCGATCAGATCAACGACATCATGGCCGGAAATCCGCCGCGTCCGCCCAAGCCAACCCAAAGCAGCCAGGCTCCACAGCCTCCTCAAAATCCGGCACCGACTGCTCCGGCAACTACGCCTACGCAACCTGCGCAGGAAACCTGAAGCAGGATTCGGGATTGAGGATTCAGGATTAAGGAAACCCCTTCGCCTGAATCCTTGGTACTGAATCCTTGATTCTTTCATGCTCCACTGCGGCAACTTCCATTTCACCATGTCCCGCCCCTTGGT
>JADGRM010000163.1 GCA_017880945.1 Gallionella sp.
CGGTGATGACGATCACCATGATCATCTCGGCCAGCGTAAAACCCGATTGTGTTTGTCGACTCATCATGGATTGGGTGAATACCGGGTGCGTATGCCGTCCAACACTACCGGTACACCATCCGGCCCAGTGACCGTGACGGTAATTTGCAATGCGGCATCATTACCTGCCCCCGCCAGAAAAGGCGCGCCGCCGATACGGGTCATACTCACGCTGGCCGAGTAGTTGCTCAGTCCAACATTGTTGTTGTTAATATCCCTGATGCCGCCAGTACCCGTGCTATCGCAGCCATTGATAGTTCTGGTGTTCATCTGACAAACGCTATAATCCGCCACGTTGTTGTAAGGAGTGCCCGCAGAATAACGGGTCGCCCCGGCGGGTACAGGCCCGGTAATCACGTCCTGCGACAAACCGGCCGAGCAACTCGCCGCGCTGACCGCGCTTGCCGCATTCACATCATTCGGATCGCACCAGGTGAACGGCATCAACTCGATTTCTTCGAGCAGCGATTCGGCGACCGCCAGCGCCTGTTTGTGGATCAGCGGATCGGCGCTGCTCTTGGTCGTGACGTTCATCACCAGCAGAATGCCCGCCAGCGCCACGCTGACGATCACGATGAACATGATCAGCTCGATCAGACTGATGCCGTGTTGGTTATGGCGAATGCACATAGCCGGTCTCTTGCTCTACGTAAATACTGTTCGTTGCGCCGCTTATGGTAATTTTCTTTTGAGCGCTGGGAGTAGTAACCAATACATCCCAAGGCTTGCCCAATGCGTCAAAAATAAAGGTCGCAGGAGCAGCGGGATAAAGCGTAAGCGTAATCGCTGCTGATGGCGCGCTGATGAAATTTCCACCTGCCGGTAAAGCCAGATTAGGACCACAGGGAATCGCTGCACCGCTGGCATTAGCGATGGTCAGGGTAATTGTGCTGGTAGTCATCGCCACGCAAACATTACTGCGCTGCGCAATAGCCTCCTTTTGCGCGTAGCGCAACGAGGCTTGCACTTGATCGGCAAAGCCGCGTGATTTGAATACATTAGCGTCAAAAAAACGCGGGGCGACAACAACCGCCAAGATGCCGACGATGACCATCACCATGATCAATTCGATCAGCGTGAAGCCGCGTTGATTGTCATCCACGCGCGAACCGAATAGCCACACCTCGGCCTGCGCACCGAAAAAATGTTCGGTCTCCTGCTTGATTGCTTCGACTTGTACGGAACTCAAACGCATGTCCTATATGCCCTTCAGGAACGGAATTTGGATAGGTTTGCAGTGTAACAAAAACCGCAAACAGCCGGCAAAGAACAAGGGAGGCCGAAGCCTCCCTTATTCATTCCCAACCTACGCGGACTTACCCTTAATTCGTGCAGGGAACGTATGCGCTTGATGTATTACCTTTAAAGCTCGTTACGGTACATATGACCGTCACCCCCGCCGCACATATATTGGTCGCACCACCCGCAATTTTATATTGGTTTTGGGAAACTGGCGCAGCTGTCACCAAATTTACACTACCTACCAAAAGTGACGCAGCGTTTGCAAAGACACTGTTGGCCGCACCGGCACAAGCATCGGTAGCGTCACTGATGGCAACGCCCTTTACGCCGGCCGTGGCTTTATACGCACCGTAGTTCGTTGCGCCTGCTGAACTTATTGCACCCGTAACGCCTGCAACAGCCGAAATATCTGCATCGTTAGACAGATCAATAAATTTCGGCAATGCCGTCGCCGCCAGAATGCCCAGAATCACGATCACCATGATCAGTTCAATCAAGGTAAAACCAGATTGTTGTTGTTTCATTATTTATTCTCCTAAGTTTTAAGGCCGCAGCCTTGGTTATTGAAGCACTTTCGCTTTGCCCGTTAAGCCCTGCCGCAGCAAGAATGCCCGAGCAAGACCAACAATAAGCGAAGTCTGATATGCGCGCAACCTCCAACCGACCAGCGGTAGCGCTATGCCAACGAACGGAACATGGCAAAAAACAGATAAATGCTGCCCAGCAACAGCAGCCAGCCTGCCCTTTGCGCATGGCGAGCAATAAAAATATCCACTTGACCATGCGGCACATCCAGCACTTTCGTGGCACGGCGCGAGGACACCCATTGGTTCGCTTTTTCCTCGATGCCGCGCAGCAGACTGGGACGCAACCATAAAAACAGCCCCGCTATCAGCGCGACGGCAGCCCCGACCAGCGAACCCAGCACCAATGCATCGAGCAGACCATCCAGCAGCTTTACTGGCAGCCTCCCGCTCAAGTTTTGCAGCATGGTCGCCTTGTCAAACAGGATGCCGAAGTAGATGAAGATATAGGCCGCCCCCAGCACGATGACTATCCCTACCGCGCGATGATGCCGATAAAACCAGCGCTCGATGCTGACGCTGCGATCCAGCCAGCGGCTGATATGCCGCGTGGAAAACCAACGATTCGCCACGCGATTGATCCGCTCCAGGTATTGCGGTTTAAAGATAAGCAGCAGCCCAAGCAACACGCCGAGCAAGGCGCCGATGAGCAGGAATATCGCCAAGTCGCGCCATAATAAAACGTAAACCGGATTAGTAAGCATGTGATTCCATTTTCATATCAAAAGTAAAACAACCCGTAGGCCGGGCTAAGCCCGACAACCCTTCGACAAGCTCAGGACAGGCTTGATCCGGTGGGCAAAGCCCGCCCTACAAAACTGTACGTTAAAACCAAGAATACGGATCGACCGGTTTGAACACGATGCCGGTCAGTTCGGGTGGAGCGTTCTTCAACGAGGGCAGCCGCGAAACCTCGTAATTAATCGTAACGTGAAAACGTATCCATTTCTTGCCGTCCTTGCCCGGCCTGAAGTAATTGTCATTGCGCACCAAATAAACCAGGTCGCGCGACTTGAGATCGAACACCCAGTTGCCGGACTCCACCGACAGAGTCGTGGGGTCGTAGAATTCTCCGGCATAATTGCGCGGCCTTTTTTGCAGCCAGTTCATCGGATTGTCCTGGGCCAATGCAGCAACATCGGACGACTTCCCGCGCGTCAGAATCTGCCCGTATTGCATGGTCAGCGCGCTTTGTATCGTTCCCGCCACTTCCTCCATCGCCGTTTTCTCAGCTTGCTCCACGTAGAACAACGCACGATTGAGGAACAGCCCCATCAGCACCACGATGACGGTGATGACCACGATCAGTTCGATGAGGGTGAAACCTTTTGAGGACTGTGGACTGCGGACTAAGGACTGGGGACTGAGTAAAGGCAAAGGCAGGATCAGAGGTTTTCCTCGTTCCTTAGTCCTCAGTCCTCGAACCTCAGTCCTCTGAATCATCTATGCATTGCTGCTTTGCCCAAGTCCCACATCGGCAGGAATACGCCGAGTGCCAATATCAGCACCATGATGCCGAGAGCCACGATCAGGACCGGTTCGATTTTTGAGCTGAGGGTTACGACTTCGTATTTGACTTCGCGCTCGTACATGTCGGCGATCTCGAACATCAGTCCGTCCAAGTCGCCGCTTTCTTCGCCGACGGCGATCATTTGCAACACCACCGGATTGAATACGCCGGTGGCGGTGGCGGTGCGCAGGATGCTTTCGCCGCGCTCGACGCCATCGCGCATCTGCTCGATGCGGCTGCGCATGAATTCATTGTCCACCACCATGCCGACCACGTTCAGCCCCTGCAGGATCGGCATCCCGCTCTTGAAGGCAAGCGCCATGCTGCGCGCGAATCGCGCCAGCGTGGCTTTGAGGATGATCTCTCCGGCTATCGGCAATTTGAATTTGTACCTGTCCCAGTTGTAGCGGCCTTCCGGTGTGCTGATGTAATAGCGAAAGCCCAGTACTGCACCGGCCAGCATCGCGAGCAGCAGCAGCCAATAATCCACCATGAAGCCGGAGAAGCCGATCAGCATCCGGGTGATGACCGGGAGGTCGGCGTGGAAACCTGCATACACCTTGGCAAAGGCGGGAATCACGAACAGGTTGATGATGATCATCGCGATCACCATCGCCAGTACCACGAAGCTGGGGTAGCGCATCGCTGCCTGGATGCGCTCGCGCATATCGCGCTCGAATTCCAGATGTTCAAACAGGCGAATGAAAGTCGTATCCAGCATGCCGGTCATCTCGCCCACCTTTACCATGCTGACATAGAACGGCGAAAAAACCTTGGGGTGGCGGAGCATCGCGGCGCTGAGTTCGCGGCCGCTATCCAGGCTTTCACGCAAGTCCTGAAGCAGCGCCGAGAAGGCCGGGTTCGGCGTGGACTCCTGTAAACCGGCCAGTGCGCGCATGATGGGGACACCGGCCTTAAGCAAGGTGTACATCTGGCGGCTGAACAGCATCAGATCCATCGGGGTGATCGGCTTCTCAGTGAGCTGGCGTTTGATCCAGCCCGGCTTGCCGGATGTGCCGCCCAGTACACCGCGAAACTGGATGATTTCGGTGGGCGTAATACCGGTATTCATCAGCTGGTCGGCAATGGCGCCGCTGTCATCGCCGTCCAGCGTACCTTCCACCGGATCACCGCGGCCGTTGCGGCCCTTATAGGCAAACACACCCATCGTTACTCTTCTATCCGATTACTGATGCCCATCACCTCAAACGCCGTGGTATGCCCCTGCTTCATCTCTTCCAAGGCCTGATCCAACATCGTCTTACCTTTCACGTGGTCGCGCGCCACTTGCATGAAATGGCTGACATTGTCATGCGCCGTCGCCTCGACCATTTCGCGGCTCATTTCCAGCATTTCATAAACACCCATGCGTCCGCGATAACCGGTGCCGTTGCAATGCGAGCAACCGCGTCCATGCTTCAAGCCATTCCATTGTTCACGCGACAAGCCTTCCATCTCCATCCATATTATTTCCTGGGGTGTGGGGCTATGCGGCTCACTGCAGCTTTCACACACGCGACGCAGCAGGCGTTGCGCGATCACCACCTGCACCGTGGTGGCTACCATGAAACGTGGCACACCCATATCGACAAAGCGGAATAATGTTCCTGCCGCATCGCGGGTATGCA
>JADGRM010000022.1 GCA_017880945.1 Gallionella sp.
TGGAAATAACCACAAATATTTTATGGCACGGTATGTGCTGAAATGTTTTGGCCTGACTTCAACCTTACCAACCACTCTCGGAAAATCATGCGCTCAGAATCTTACTACCTCAACACGATTGTAAAAACACTCGGAAATGAACTCGATATCGATGTATGCAGTTTGTACACATTGAATCCCAATGGTGATCAACTGGAACTGGTTGCCACCAACGGATTAAGCCAATCCGTCATTGGTGCACGCATGTCGACCAAGCAAGGGTTGACCGGCGTCGTAGCTAGAACGCGCCGCTCCTTATCGGTAAAAAACCCGGAAACCCACCCCAACTATTATCATATTCAGGGTTCTGGAGAAGAAAAATACCAGAGCTACCTGGGCATACCGCTCATCAAAGATATGAGAATGTTTGGCGTGTTAGTCGTACAGACCATCCGGCCAAAATTATTTTTCATGAAAGAGGTCAAGATGCTGCATGAGGCAGGATATCGTGTCCTTGATGTTATCGCCGAAACTGCGTAGTGCCACCCTTGGACTTACGGTGGCCCGCATAAGGGGAGATTAACCCTTTAGCTGATTCAAAATCCCATCAGCAGCAACCACAGCGGCAACGTCAGCGCGGACAGCAGCGTGCTCAGCATCACTTGTGCGGCGATTGTGTCGCCGTCGCCGCCCATGCGTTTCGCCAGCACATAAGCCACCGTGGATACCGGCAACGCAGCCAGCAATACCGGGATGTGAAAATACACGCCGCTCAGCCCGAACGCCGAAGCCAGGCTCCATGCGATGGCAGGCAACACCAGCAGCTTTATCGCCACGCCATACCACAGCGTGCCGGGATGGCTGTGCAGCCCCTGCAGGCGTAGTCCCGCGCCGACGGCGACCAGGCCCAGCGGCAGCGAGGCTTCCGACAATAAACCCAGCGTGGAATTGAGCATCGTCGGCAACGGAATACCGGCAAGGCTGAAAGTAATGCCGCCCGCAGTGGCGATGATCAGCGGGTTGAGCAATATCTCCTTGAGCCAGTGGCTCTCGCTGTGGCGCGCCAGCATCAACACCGAAGCGACGTTGGCGAGGGGCACCATGAAGCCCATCAACAAACTGATGGCGGCGAGTCCCTCCTGTCCGTGCAATCCCCCGGCAATCGCGAGGCCGACATAGCTGTTGAAGCGGAATGAAGTTTGAAAGGTCGCCGAGTAAACTTTGGACGGCGCGCGGAACAGGTATTTCGCGATATAGCCCAACACGATACCGGCACACATGAACAGCGTGGCGACGACCAACATCGGCGTCGCGGCGCGCAGGTCGATCTCGAAATGCGAAAGGGTATTGAACAGCAGCGCGGGGAAGAACACGTAATAGATCAGCCGGTCCATTTGCGGCCAGAAGTCCTCGCGCAGACCGAACCAGCGGCGCATGGCAACGCCCAGCAGGATCAGCAGGAAGATCGGGATGATGGTTTGCGCGACGGACATGGTTGTTCAGCACTCCAAAAGTTTTTTGCGTTATATGGGGACAGACTGAGCTAACCCGGCATACGTCTTTATTATGTATCCGGGTCTGAGCTGTTAACTCCCCGAATTGATGCTGGCCCCATTAGCTGAGGGAGATGTACTTGATGATCTGGCGCTTGGCCGGGACGATGTTGTTCATGCGGAGCATCGACAATACGTATGTGCCATCGTGTTTGTTCGGAAGTGAAATATCGGCTCAAGCTTAACCTAAAGTGTCGAACTATGGGAGGCAGGCGCAACTTCCGGCGCTGGGCTGCGGGTCCTGCGCGGAGCAATGTGTGGAAGCGTACAGACCACTGAATCGGTTGTATCGGATGATCCTTTTCCTGCAACGATAGGAAATGAAAAATGAAAATCACCATGAAAAAGCTGCTGTCTGAACTCAACAAGGATCTGGAATGGGAATACGCGGCGGCTATCCAGTATGTGCAACACGCGGCTGCGATCAACGGCGCTCAATACGATTCCATTCAGAAAGAACTGCTGATCCACGCCCAGGAGGAAATGCATCATGCCGTCATGATATCCGAGCAGATCGACTTTCTCGGCGGGATACCTACCGTGGATGTGGAAAAGCGCGAGATTTCGGCGGACAGTGTGAAGATGCTCAAGCAGGATCTATGGGGTGAGGATAACGCCATCACACGCTACAAGGAGCGCATCGGGCAGGCCGAGGAGCTTAAGGAATATGGCTTGCGGCGCGTGCTGGAAGATATCCTGATCCAGGAAGAAGAACACAAGCGCGACATCGCCAACGCGCTTGCGAAATAGCGGGTGCCACTGCCGGATAGCTTTCCGGTCGGTGCAGCAGCAGCCGGCTGCATGATATTGTGAGCGGACTTTTCGATCTAAAAGGATCGTCTTCGGATTAATTTTCTTGGACACTTTCATTTCATTGTCTCCTCGGGGAAATTATTCGCAGCTGGGCTAACCCTGTCGGGTTGCAGCGTAACGCGCTATGCTGTGTTCGCCAAGTACTTCCAAGTTATAATCAGTGACCTTTATCCGAGTCCAGATTCAACCGAAGATGAGCGAACTTGAAACCAGGAAAAATGCTGCTCCGACTGCGGATGACTGGGGTTCACGCAGCCACGTTCATACACTCTTGCTGATGGCGGTGACCGTCGCCGGGATTTATCTCTGTTACCAGCTGGCCGCACCATTCTTTCCGGCGTTCACTTGGAGCTTGGCGCTAGCAGTCCTGTTTGCCCCACTCTATCGGTGGCTTGAGCCGAAAGTAAAATACCCCAACCTGGCCGCCACAATCTGCGTTCTGGTGGCCATTCTGATCGTGGTTGTGCCAGCGATGTTCGTGGCGGAGCGGATAATTGGTGAAGCCGTCAGGGGCGCGGAAACCATCAAGACTATGGTCGAATCTGGAGAATGGCGCCGTGCCTACGAGGCCCACCCTCTCATTGCGCCAATCGTCCAGTGGATAGATCAGCAGGTCGATCTGCCGGGACTGATCAATAACGCCACCTCATGGCTGACGAGCACCGCCTCTTCTTTTCTTCAGGGATCCGTGCTGCAGTTGACTGGCATTGTTCTGACCTTTTACATATTTTTCTATTTCCTGCGCGACCGGGGCGCCGCGCTCGAGTGGCTTCGGTTCCTATCGCCACTCCCGGCGGAGGACATGAACCGAATTTTTGACGGTGTCAGTGATACCGTTCATGCGACCGTCTACGGTACATTTGCCGTCGCCATTGTGCAGGGTACCCTGGGCGGACTGATGTTTTGGTGGCTGGGCTTGTCGGCGCCATTGCTCTGGGGAATTGTGATGGCGCTGCTTGCCGTGGTGCCGGTGCTGGGTGCCTTTATCATTTGGATTCCTGCGGCCGTCTTTATGGTTTTGGAAGGCAGCGGAGGGAAAGCCCTGCTGCTCATCCTTTGGGGTACGTTTGTTGTCGGCGGAATCGACAACTTGCTGTATCCGATACTGGTTGGAACCCAGTTGAAAATGCACACTGTTCTCGCGTTTGTTTCTCTCGTTGGCGGGCTGATTGTTTTCGGTCCATCCGGCCTGATACTGGGTCCCGTGATATTCACAGTCACCAGAATACTCCTGGAAATCTGGAGCAGTCAGAATACGGCCGAAAAAGAAAACGACAAGGCTGGGTAAAGCCAACCTCATTTTTAAGTGATGATCCAGACTCTGCCCAACATAGAAGCCGCCAGCCTGAACAGCAAGTCTTGATCGACATCTGATCGTCGCAAGGATGGCGGGAGCTGGCAGCATGTTGCGCGGGCTATGAAAACGGAGCACCGAATTTTCGAATTGATGCAGACCCCATTGACTATTTAATTGGTCAATCCATGATAACCTAATGCAAGATCAAAGGGGGACATGAACATGACTACGAAAATTCACATCGTTATTGCCGTTCTAGCTGCGGGATTAATCACGAGTGGTTGCGTCAGCACCGGCACATTTGAAAAGATGCAAGCAGGGAAAAACGACGAGATCGCGACGCTGCAGCAGCAGAAGGCTGCCCTGGAAAATCAGAAGATCGCAGTGGAGCAGGACAACGCCGCGTTGAAGCAGCAGATTGCGTCACATGAGCAGCAGAACACGGCCATGCAGGAACAGGTCGGTTGGCTGGAGCAACAGAAGGCCGCTTTGCTCGCAGCCAGCCAGCAGCGGCAGCAGCAGTACGATGCGCTGGTGCGGGGCCTGTCGAAGGAAGTGGAGAAGGGCCAGCTCCAGGTGCGGCAGTACAAGGACATGCTGACAGTGGATCTGGCAGAACAGATATTCTTCGACTCAGGCCGGGCGGCGCTTAAGCCAGGCGGCAAGGAAGTATTGAAAAAGGTCGGCGAGGCACTGAAAGGGTACGAGAACAAAGTCATCCGGGTCGTGGGCCATACGGACAATGTGCCGGTCGCCAAGTCGCTGCAGAGAACGTTCCCGACCAACTGGGAGCTTTCGGTCGCGCGGGCGACCAACGTGGTCCGCTATCTGCAGGAAGTCGGCATACCTCCCCAGCGCATGGTGGCCTCCGGCAGGTCTGAATACGATCCCGTGGCTACGAACGACACATCCGAAGGACGGCAGAAGAACCGCCGCATCGAGATCATGCTGATCGACCAGAGCCTGGCGAACGAAATGGAAAAGTCGACCAAATGACGCCCGTTACAGCAGCGGGATAATCGAGGTGACCTGGGCTCCGTCCCTAAATCACTGGGTGATGCTGGCGCGGACAGTGCTGCTTTTAGCTTTGAAGGGCTATCGATGTTTCGGATGTGGTTTTATCAATATCCAGCTGCACTTCACAGTACTCATTGCTTTCGCTGGTGGAGGTAGGATCGTCCGCACAACTGCAACCACCAAGCACCCCCTGATAAAAGATTCCCGCCTTTACGCGGATGACATTTTCCATCTCGGCAACACTATTGATCATCACGGTAATCGGGGCGGCGGTGACATAGTTGCCGGTTGACAATCCCTGTTGCAGGGGCAGATGGTCGTCACCCAATTGCGCGATCTCCTGCATAAGGACTGCTTCAAAAGAAGGCGTTCCCCATGCACTCAAAGATTTGCCGAGTCGAATCATCAATCGTGTTCTTTCCTCAATTATTCGATACTGAGCTGGCCACATTTACTCTATTAGCTATTTACTTCTGGTTTGTTGCGCCGGAAAATTATCCGACCTCGACCTCTTCAGCGCTCTATAATCCATTGCCGCATCCGCGCGAAGCGGGCTCGCCGAGCCGCTGAAAAATATTCGGGTTTGGTTTATTCCGGCACGCCCTGCCACAACATGTCGTAGCCCAATTCCTTGCTGTCCGTGCACAGCTTGCCCAGCGCCGTGAATTTTTCCTTGAACACTTCGTCCGCATGCGACTTTTCATGTTCCTCGAAAGACTTCCAGTAAGTGACGATAGCGACATGGCTCTCTGCTGCCTTATGCCCGCTCAAAGAGCCTTCATCAGAAACGAAGCCGGAGAACTGGAAAACCTGTCCGGCGACGAAGCCGCCCTTATCCCCGCCGTAAGTATCTTTAACGACATTGCACATTTCGCCCAACGCCATCTCTACATCTTCCATCGCAACACCGGGCCTGAGTTTGACCGTATTGAAAAGCATTTTCACGCCGAAAGGGATTGTAATTGGTGTAAACATAATAATCCTCCTGAATGAATAAATTCTGAACCGGGCTGCCCCGGACCACCATAAATAGCCATGTCAATATTGAATAATGTATCCGAAATAAATCTATTTGAACAGACCCCGATAGTTCATCTGATTTCAGCGCGACGCCGGCACATATGAACAACGTGGCGACGATCAGCAGGGAGACCCGAATGATGGTTTGCGAGACGGACATGCTTGTTCAGCATCCCAAAGATTTTATGCATGAATTGATGCTGAACCCGATAGCATCCCTGTGCTCATCTCCTATGCTTTTGCCAGCGCCTGCAACACCGCCTTGAGCAATTGCCAGCAACGCGTGACAGACTCTATCTCCACACTCTCGCCGGGTGCGTGCGCGCCGCGGATGTCGGGACCGAAGGAGATCATGTCCAGATGCGGATGGCTGGCGGCGAGCAGGCCGCACTCCAGTCCGGCGTGGATCACCTGCAACGAGGCGGGCTGGCCGAATTGCGCGGTGTACACCTGCTGGCACAGATCAAGCAAAGGTGATGACGGATTCGGCGTCCAGCCCGGATATGCGCCGTCTTTCCAGGAACGCAGCTCGTAACTGGAGGCAAAGGAGACCAGCTTGTCGGCCAGCGCATCGGCGCGTGCATCCTGCAGCGAGCGCACCTTGAACGTCGCTTTGAACGCGCCCTGTTCAAGGGCAACCACGCCGAGATTGCTGGACGTGTCGGTCACGCCGGCGAAGTCCTCGCTGATGCGCGAGACACCGTTCGCGGCGATATCGAGAAAAGCGAGCAAGCGGTCACGATCTGCGTTAGCAATGGATATGTCCGGTGGCGTGTCGTAATGCTTGCACACGAACGACACATTCGCATCCACCTCCGCGAACCGCGCCCGCCATGCCTCATGCCGATGCCGCACCCACTCATCGATATTCGACGCCATAGCAACGGGCAGCGCGCACACCGCGAACGCCTCGCGCGGGATCGCGTTGCGCGCCGTGCCGCCCTTCATCTCGATCAGGCGCACGTCGGTGTGTGCGGACAGATCGCGCAACGCCTCCGCCAGCAGCTTGATCGCATTGCCGCGCCCGAGATGAATGTCGATGCCGGAGTGGCCGCCGCGCAGTCCGGACACTTCAAACCGCAGCAGCGCATAATCCGGCGGCACCTTTTCCAGCGCATTCTGAACAAGTCCGTCATGGTTCGATACATTCCCCGTTCGCCCTGAGCCTGCCTCTCTCTCCGTTCGTGGTGAGCCTGTCGAACCATGAATGGACGGAGTCATTCTCCCTTCGACAAGCTCAGGGCGAACGGACTTATGTGAATTGCGCACCTCCACATCCACACCGCCCGCGCAGCCCAGATAGAAATGCCCCCACTCCTCGGTATCCAGATTGATCAGCGTCTTGCCCTGCAAGGTGCCGGGCGCCAGCCCGCGCGCGCCGTCCATGCCGCATTCCTCGTTGACGGTGAGCAACACCTCCAGCGGCGGATGGATCAGGCCCGGCTCTTCCAGCGCGGCCAGCGCGAGCGCGACGCCGATGCCGTTGTCCGCGCCCAGCGTCGTGTCCTCCGCGATGACCCAGCCATCGCGCACTGCAACGCGGATCGGGTCGCGCTCGAAGTCGTGTTGCGTTCCGGTGTTGGCCTGGCACACCATGTCGAGATGGCCTTGCATGATCACGCCGGGCATCGCCTCGCAGCCGGAGCTGGCGGGCTTTTTCAGGATCAGGTTGCCTGCGCCATCAACGACGGCAGTGATGCCGCGCGCCTGCGCCCACTCGATCAGATGCTCGCGCAGTGCTTCCTCATGCAGCGAGGAACGCGGTATCGCGCATAGCGTGGCAAAGTGCGCCCAGACGGAACGCGGTTGCAGGTTGTCCAGATTGTTGGTCGTTGCCATCGAAGCACACCTAAAGAAAATCGCCCTTGTGGGCGAAGCATGAAAACGTTGAGAAGCGAACTGGAGTCAGAGTAAGAAAAAAACATCAGCCTGTTCCAGAATATTACATGGCTCGTTTGCCTTTGGTTCAGAAGCCGCAGCCAATTAGCCTGCACGCCTAAATTGTGTACAATCACGCAAGACATGCAATAACGGCGTTATCTCAAGGCATCAAGGGCCGCCTGAATAACAAACTTCGATCAAAGTTCGGTGAAATCAACAACAAGGAGCAAATGATGGCAAAGTTTACACAATTAGCGCACTCGGTATCGATAGCGGTCATGATTGCAAGTCTGTCCGGTTGCGGCGAGGGCGAGAATAAGGCCTCCACTCCCCCGGTCCCGGCCGCCCCCCCGCTCACCGTTGGCGGCTCTGCCTCCGGACTTGCCGGTGGCGAACTGGTACTCCAGCTCAACGGCGGGGATGATCTAACCGTCAAAGCTGACGGCAAATTCAAATTCCCCAAGCCATTGAGCAAAGGTAGCGCTTACGCCGTCACCGTTAAAACATCGCCTGCCTTACCTGTCAAACAGACCTGTACGGTCAGTCAGGGCAGTGGCAGCATCGCCGGCTCGGCAGTCAATAATGTCACCGTCGCCTGCACCACCAACACCTACGCCGTCGGCGGCACCGTCTCCGGACTCTCCGGTAAAGGACTGGTGCTCGAGCTCAAGGATGGGAACGAAGTAAAGATCGCAAAGAACGGCAATTTCATCTTCCCCGGCACCCGCCTGCCCGATGGCAGCGACTACAATGTCGCCATCAAGACAACGCCGGCTGGGCAAAAATGCATAATCAAAGCTATCGCCACCGCACCTGACAGCGACACCATGAACATCGTCGCCGTCACCTGCAAAAAAGGCCGCCGCTAATAATTGCCATCCCGATGAGCCTCTGATTATTTCCCGCAGGGGATTAAATCAGAGGCTCTTTTACAAACCACGCTACAAAATCTACTTCGAAAACCATTTCGATCCCGGCCCCTTTAATTCGTTGCCGAACCATCATCAAGCCACCAGCGGCTCAAAACAAATGTGATGCTGACTCCTTTAATTCGCGCTGGATTTCGTCGAGCGAATTCTGGCGCGGAGAAGATTCTGGCAGGTCAGACGGTCAGAACGGTCGATCCGGTCGTCTTGCGTGCTTCGAGATCGCGGTGCGCCTTCGCCGCGTCCTTCAACAGATAGGTCTGGTTGACGTGGATCTTCACCTTGCCCGAGCCGACCACATCAAACAGATCCGCCGAATTTTCCTCCAGCAGGGGCCTGGTCGCAACGAAGGTGGCGAGCGTTGGCCTGGTAACCAGTAACGAGCCCTTTTGCGCCAGCACCGACAGATCCAGCGGCGGAACCGGACCGGACGACGCACCGAACAGCACCATGAGGCCGCGCGGCCGCAAGCAGTCTAGCGATTTCATGAATGTGTCCTTGCCGACCGAGTCATAGACCACGGACAGTTTTTCCCCGCCTGTAATCTCTAGCAGCCGCGCCTGAAAATCCTCACGGGTATAGATTATCGGATAGTGGCAGCCGTTGGCCTTGGCCAAGGCCGCCTTTTCATCGCTGGATACGGTGCCGATCACGGTCGCGCCCAAAGCTGCGGCCCACTGGCAGACGATCAACCCGACGCCGCCGGCCGCGGCATGTATCAGGATCGTGTCGCCCGGCCCGACCTTATAAATGTCGCGGATGAGATAGCGCGCGGTCATGCCCTGCAGCATCATTGCCGCCGCCGTGCGGTCGCCGATGGAGTCCGGCAGCTTGACCAACCGATCCGCCGCGATAAGCCTTGTTTCGGCATAGGCGCCGATCACCGATGCGTAGGCGACCCTGTCCCCCGGTTTCAGATGGGTGACGCCGTTGCCGACCGAATCCACGGTTCCCGCCGCCTCCATGCCCGGCACAAAAGGCAGCGGTAGCGGGTAGAGGCCGGTGCGGTGATAGACATCAATGAAGTTCAGCCCCACTGAGGTTTGCTTCAGCCTGACCTGGCCAGGACCCGGCGCGCCGACCTCGATCTCGTCCCATTGCAACACCTCGGGACCGCCGGTCTGATGGATTCTAATTGCGTGTGGCATTAGTGAAACCTCCCTGAAGAAAGAAAATAATTTATTTAATCATAACTTCGAATCGCTGTCTTCGGCTCGTCTTCTACCGGCGCGTCATCTGTCGGACTGGCAGGACAGCGTCCGGCAGTGACTGAACTCAAATTATTCCGCACCTTTGGCGAAGAAATTACTACCGCAAAAGGTGCCTCACTCATTGTAGGGTGCCAATAAGCGAGGCGCATTGCACCGGATGTTTGCGAGTTGGGTGAAGAGGGATAAGCAGGCATTTCACCTTAAGGTGAAAGCTCGCACAAGCCACTCATCCCTGCGAACCCCATTTCATCTGGCGGTGTCACAACTCATGCTCGCAAGAGCATAGAGAATTGCCTACCTTCGGCGCAATAACGATTGCGTCCTACGCGGGCTATTTCCAGTGTGCCATACGCCACGCGTGTTGCTGATTCTCGTCAAGAAAAGTCCAGGCCACGATCCTGCTCTTCTTCTGCCCCTGAGCCATCTCTATCGTTTTGTTATGCAGCGCACCCGCATATTTCAGCGCGCGATAAACGCCGGGCAGGCTGGCCGACTTCGAGATCAGCGTGGTAAACCACATACAGCTGCCAGGAAACCGCGCACTTTCCGCTATCATGCGGCACACAAAAGCCTCCTCGCCACCCTCACAGCAAAGCTCCATACCCTGCCCGCCGAAATTCAGCACCGGTATTTTTTTCTTGTTGGACTCTCTGCCAAGATTCTTCCATTTGCGCTGCGTGCCTGACCTCGCTTCGGCCAGCGACGCATGAAAAGGCGGGTTGCACATACTGAGGTCGAACACCTCATCCGCTTGCACCACACCGTTGAAGATCGCCGCAGGTGACGCTTGCAAACGCAGTGTTATCGCATCGCTCAAGCCCTTGTTCGCATCCAGAATGCGTTGCGCGTTGGCGATTGCAGCCGGATCGATATCAGTCCCGACGAACTGCCAGCCATACTCACTGTGACCGATGAGCGGATAGATACAGTTGGCACCCACACCGATGTCGAGTACCCGTATCGAGTCACCGCGCGGGATGACGCCGCCGTTGCCGTCAGCCAGCAGGTCGGCGAGGAAATGAAGATGGTCCGCCCTGCCCGGGATGGGCGGGCACAGGTACTGCGCCGGGATATCCCACTCCTTGATGCCATACACCTGATTCAGTAACGCACGGTTCAAGGCTTTGACGGCAGATGGATCGGCAAAATCGATGGACTCGTCGCCATATTCATTCAGCGACACGAATGCCGCCAGCTCCGGACTGCCTGTGACAAGCCGCTTGAAGTCGTAACGGCCCCGATGTGGATTGCGCGGATGCAAATTGGTTTTTTCGGCAGGTGCGGCCATGTCTTTCGCGGTGAATGCACCACGCTGCTTATCTTTCATGTTTCATGCCTGTTTGACCTGCTCAGAAAAGCTTGACCTTGCTCCGATTGTTCGCATTAGTTGGACGCGCTAGGGTTTCCGGAATAACTCGTCGAGCGGGTTCTTGCTTGCAGGGGCGTTTCCGGAAACGCGCTTCGCGGCGAACTCTTCCTCGATGTTGTCGCGATAGTAGCTCCATGCCGCTCCCGAGCTGCTGAGACTGCGCCAGGTTTCCTCGCCGACTGCGCCATACTGCAGCGTGCTGCCGTCGGCGAGCTGGACCTGCAGCATCCGGGCGCGCGCATCGTAGCCAATGGCGCGCAACCTGCCCGAATTGATCTTCTTCATTTCCATCGTGGCATCCTGAATCTATTTCGAACCTGGCTACTTTGATTAATTAGTTTTGACTTGTTGCGGCTTGCACATCGTATTTACTTCTTCCAATGCATTTTTCAGCCTTGCTGCATCGTCTGATGAATTGACGATGAGAACTATCCTGATCTTATCCGTGACCACATCGCCCCATCCATTATCTTTCGCATATCCATACTCATCTGCCATCCACAAATCGTCGCGAGGTGCATCCCAGTATGCCCCCGGCCCATGTGATGTATATTTTGTGTAGTTACCATCTCTTAGATTAAGCACCGATATGGAAATATTATTGCCGCCCTTCCTCCTGGGTTCCTCAAAATAGACGGCTACCCCGCTAAGGTCGCCCCCTTTGGAAGTTATTTTTCCCAATACCCCGAATTCATCCCGATTGATATTCCGGAAATCAATAACAGAGTTAATCTTGAAATCCTTCCATACAGAAAAGAGATTGCCGTATTGGATGTGTAAAATCTCGTCAACAACCAACCGGCATCCGTCAAATTTTGCAGTCCTTTCTATGCCTTCAGGGTTTCTATTCAATGGGGTCGTTGTTTCAACAGGCTTACCCAATAAATCAACGATCCATTTCTGGGTTTCTTCGAGCTTTGAATGGCTTGTAGCACCACTGGGAGGAGGCTGATTCCCGGATGTATTTCCATCAACGGGCTTGGGCACGACTCCTGAAGCCGGAGAAGTTGGAGAAGCTGGAGGAGCCGCTTCGTTTACGGGTGCGCCGCCTTCCATCTTGCAAGCCTCGGCAGGGAGTTGAACTACTGTCCCGCCCTTGAGTCTGCAATCGATCGCCATTCCCGCCGCTTGGCCGACGCCGAGCGGCGCGAGGGCAAGCAATATCAAGATAGCGGGGCGCAACATTTTCGTTAACATGCTTGATCTCCTTGAGTTGCTTTGAGCCTGAAAATCAACTAGTCGGCTCCATTGATTCATGCCGCCCCGGGGCTGCTGAGACTGCGCCAGGTTTCCTCGCCGACTGTGCCGTACTGCAGCGTGCTGCCGTCGTCGAGCTGGACCTGCAGCATCCGGGCGCGCGCATCGTAGCCGATGGCGCGCAGCTTGCCCGAATTGATCTTCTTCATTTCCATATGGCGATCATTGGAAGTTGAATCCGGAATCGTGATACGCCTCTGCCTTTGCCTGTTGAGCAAGCTTTGCGGAAAGTTTGAACGCTTGCTCGGCGCCCGCCGAGTCGCCCTGCGCAACGCGTGCCTGGCCGATCACCTGCCAGTTTTCGGCTTGCACACGATGTTGACGTCCGGCGAAACTGTTCGATTTGCGGGCCAGCGTGATTGCCTGCGCATACTGACCTTGGGCGAGGCGCACTTGCGCAAGTTCAAGCCACAACCAGGGATTGCGCGGTTCGATACGCAGCGCGCGCTCCAGCGATGCCCCTGCCGCTTCACGCTGCCCGGACTCGTTATCGGTCTGTGCCCGGTCCAGCAACACGATGACGGCGCGGTTGCCCGACATGGCGGATTTCGGCACCGGTTCAATAATGGCGCCCTCACCAGGTTGCCGGGGTTGTGTCCCGGACGGAGTGGGTGTTGTTGATGGCTTTGTTGCCACGCCCGCACATCCGGCAAGCAACAGCAGCCATGCCGAGACAAAAAACCAACCGAATCTGTTTTTCAATTGAATAACCTCTGAAACCAGTTTTTCTTCCCTGAATCCTGCTTGACCCCAGGTTTCGCATCAGCCTTGGCGCCTGATGCGTTCGCAGACGAAGCGCCACAGGGCGACGTCTCTGCCGGTGCAGAACCCTTGATGAATGGCAGCAACATGCCTGCCTTACATCCTTCATCATAACGCAGCCCGCTGACCGGATCGACATTAACCATCTCGATCTCCTCCGGCATAGCAGGCTGCAGCGGCTCAGGCTGGATGTTCTTCATCATCTCGCCCCAGACGGTCATGGCCCCCGAGGCACCGGTCAATCCTGAGGGCTTGTTGTCATCGCGGCCGACCCATACCACCGCCACGCGGTCGCCGGTGTATCCGGCGAACCAGCTGTCGCGCAGATCGTCCGTGGTTCCGGTCTTGCCTGCCACATTCATTTCGGCAGGCAGCCAATTGATCAATGATTGCGCAGTACCCTCGCGCACCACACCCTGCAAGGCCGCTGTCAGCAGATAGACCGGCGCCGGTGCGGCGACGGGTTCGACGTTAAGCGGATAACGTTGCAGCGGCTTGCCCTCCGCCGTGACGATCGCGCGGATGGCACGCAAGGGCGTGCGGAAGCCGCCGTCGGCAAAGGTCTGGTACAGCTGCGCCACTTCGATCGGGGAAAGTTCAAAGGCACCGAGCAGCGATGAGGCAAAAGGCGGCGGTCGCCGTTCGATGCCATACAGGGGTAGCTTGTCGAGGATATGTTCGACACCGAGTTCGATGCCCATACGCGCGGTTGCCACATTATAGGAATGAGCCAGTGCAGTGCGTAACTGAACCTGACCGTGGAACTGGCGATCGTAGTTCTGCGGCTTCCAGTCGGTAGTGCCGGGCTGACGCCACACCAGCGGGCTGTCATCCAGCGGCGTGATCAGCGTATAGCGATTCGGATTCTCAAGCGCAGTCAGGTACACGATAGGCTTGGCCAGCGAACCGATCTGGCGCTGTGCATCGATGGCGCGGTTGTATCCGGCATAACGCGCATCGCGCCCACCCACCATCGCCTGTATCTCGCCGGTCTGCGTGCTGCTGACCACCACAGCCCCCTCCAGCGTATTGGCGGCAAACTTGCGCGCCTTTTCGATCTCCGCAAGGCGCGACTTCAAAGCCTCCTCAGCCTGGTGCTGGACGAACGGATCAAGGGTGGTGAAGATGCGCAAACCTTCGCTGCGCAGATCCTCTTCACGATAGTCGCGCTCCAACTGGTGATGAACAAACTGCAGGAAAGCCGGATACGGCGAAGTGCCGGCGGGTGCACGTTGAACCACACCCAGCGGTTTCTGGCGGGCCGCAACGAATTGCGCCTGCGTGATGACATTCTGGCTCACCATTTCCTGCAACACCACGTTGCGCCGCTTCAGTGCCAGTTCCGGATGTTTGCGCGGGTCATACACCGTCGGTCCTTTGACCATGCCCACCAAAGTTGCGATCTCCTGCGGCCCCAGCCGGTCGAGTGGACGATCGAAATAGAAATAGCTGGCCAGGCCAAAGCCATGAATGGCGCGGTTGGCATCCTGCCCAAGAAAGATCTCATTGAGATAGGTTTCGAGAATCTCATCCTTGCTGTAATGCATCTCGAGCAGCAGCGCCATCAGCACCTCGTTCGCCTTGCGCGACAGCGTGCGTTCGGAAGTCAGGAAAAAATTCTTGACGAGCTGCTGGGTGAGCGTGCTGCCGCCTTCGATGCGCTGACCGGTGACGGTCTTGTACAGCGCGCGTGCGATACCGCGCGGATCGATGCCCCAGTGTGTATAGAATTTCCGGTCTTCGGTCGCAATCAGCGCGTCGATCAGCGGCTTGGGAACCTCGCTGAGCCTCACCAACTCCCGGTCCTCGTTATGGCCGGGATAGATTCCGCCGATAAGGGGAGGCTCCATGCGCAACAAAGGCAGATCGACATCCTTGCTGCCGCGCTGCTGCAGCAACGACACCTTGCCGTCGGCGAATTCGATGCGCAGATGCTGCAAAGGCTGCGGGCCATCCCCGAACACAAAGTCACGGGTCGTGAACTCGATGCCATTCAATGTGTTTTTGTAGGTCGCCGCCTCGTCCGGCTGCGGGTTCTCGTGATACCCGATAGACTTGAACTCCCCGACGAATTGCTCACGCGTCAGCTTCAGCCCCGGATACACCTCCAGCGCACGGCCATAGACACGCGCAGGCAAAGCGAACTTGCGGCCTTCGAAAGCTTCGCGGATGGTAACGTCAAGATAGTATATGTAGCCGGACAGCCCCAGCAAAAGCAGCAGCGCGACCAGGCGCACCGCCCTGCCAGGCAACTTGAAGTTGAAGCGAGATTTCTTCCGGAGTGGGGATGCCGACGTCATT
>JADGRM010000164.1 GCA_017880945.1 Gallionella sp.
TGATGGTGGGCATACGCGGATCGTCCCAGCCGGATACATGCCCCTCGTTCACCAATTGCAACAGCTTGCGCTTGCTGGTGATGGTGTAGTGCAATTCCAGTCGAGAAAATTCGTACTGGCGGGGATGGCAAGGAATGGTGATGTTATCCAGCACCCAGTCGTACAGCGGGCGATGATCCTCAAACTCCAGCGTACAAAGCGAATGCGTGATGCCTTCCAGCGCGTCGGAAATGCAATGGGTGTAGTCGTACATCGGGTAGATGCACCAGGCATCACCGGTGCGAATATGATGCACGCGACGGATGCGGTAAATCGCCGGATCGCGCAGGTTGATGTTGCCGCTAGCCATGTCGATCCTGGCGCGCAATACCCGACTGCCATCGGCGAACTCGCCGGCTCGCATGCGTGCAAACAGTTCCAGATTTTCCGCCACACCACGCTCGCGATATGGGCTGTTCTTGCCCGCCTGCGTCAGCGTACCGCGATACTCGCGCATCTGTTCGGGCGTGAGATCGTCCACATATGCCAATCCTTTCTGGATCAGCTCGACCGCAAACTGGTACAACTGCTCGAAATAATCGGATGCCCAGCGCACCTCGCCATTCCACTGAAAACCCAGCCAGCGCACATCGTCCTGTATGGATTGCGCGTACTCCTCGCTTTCCTTTTCCGGGTTGGTGTCGTCGAAACGCAGGTTGCATTTGCCCTGGTAATCCTGCGCCAATCCGAAGTTCAGGCAGATGGATTTTGCGTGACCGACATGCAGATAACCATTGGGCTCGGGCGGAAAGCGCGTGATGATGCTGCTGTGTTTACCGCTCGCCAGATCGGCATCGATGATGGAGCGAATGAAGTTTGAAACGGCGGGTATTGGCGTGCTGCTCATGCTGGGTTCTTCTCGGTTTCAGTAAGGTTGATGGTATGCCCCGAGGATTTTACCCGAAAACGCAGAAACTAAAGAGTGACGAGGGCTTGGGAAAAATCTTGACGCTCTGTTTTTCACTCATTCCTCGCACCCCAGCCCCTGATCCTCAATCGACATAAACTGTGAAAAAACGCGGGTTATTTGGTAGAATCTGCGGCCATCCGAACAAACCCGCGCGCCTTAAGCGCATCATTTCGGAACTGAACCACGATAAATATGCTCAACCTTTTTGGCGAAACTTGCTTCGCTCGTTTTCATCATCATGCCGCGCTGCTCACCGGCGCGTTGCTGCTGTGCGCCAGCCTCGGCGCACATGCTGATGACATCGAAGACGCTAACAAACTGTTCAAACAAGGCCACCAAAGCCAAGCGCTGGACAAGGTGAATGGTTATCTCGCCAACAAGCCGAAGGACGCGCAAGCGCGCTTCCTGAAGGGACTGATCTTCACCGAACAAGCCAAGACCGCTGAAGCCATCAAGATATTCACGGCCTTGACCGAAGACTATCCCGAACTACCCGAACCCTATAACAATCTTGCCGTCCTGTATGCCGGCCAGGGTGAATACGACAAAGCCAAGCAGGCACTGGAGATGGCGATACGCACCCACCCCAGTTATGCAACCGCGCAAGAGAATCTCGGCGACATCTATGCCAAGATGGCCAGCCAGGCATATGCCCGTGCCTTGCAACTGGACCGCAGCAACACCGCAACGCAAACCAAGCTGGCGATGATCCAGGAGTTGTTTGCGGGTGGTTCACGCGGCAAAGAAACCTCGTCACGCAACACTCCTGCCCAAAACCAAGCATGTCCTGAAACTTGCCGAGGGACCGAAGGAGCAACACCCATCATTGCGGCGGCGAACAAACCCGATGCTGCCCAACATGAACCCGCCTCTCCGATCGCCGAACCCGCTTCCAAAACGGACGAAAGCAAAAAAGCCCGGGAAACCGTTATCGCCTGGGCTGCTGCTTGGTCCGCCAAGAATGCGGATAGCTACCTGTCATTCTATGCCGATGATTTCAAAACGCCGGCAGGTGAACCCCGCGCAACCTGGGAAGCTGCACGCAGGGATCGCATCAATACCTCCAAATTCATCCATGTCGACATCCGAATTTCGACCATACAATTCATCGATAGCAACCATGCCGCTGTGAAGTTCCACCAATCCTATAAATCCAGCCATCTGAAGTCTTCCGGCAACAAAACCCTGCTGATGGTCAAAACCGGCGACCAGTGGAAGATTCAGGAAGAGCGTTCCAAGTAAACCATGACGAGTCCAAAACTGATTTCCTTGTTGCTGTGCAGCCTGCTGGCATGCTCGGTGAACGCGCACGCGGGACCGGATTCGAGCAGCACAGAGGCTCAGTTGGTGAAAAGTCTGCAAGCCATCAACGACAATCACCTCGATATCGCGCTCAATGAAGCGGACAACCTGTTGCGCGTCAATCCAAACTTCAAGCTGGCACAATTGGTCAAAGCCGATTTGCTGATGGCGCGTGCCGGAGCGATTGATAATATCGGCAGTGCCGCAAATGCGCCGCACGACAAGATAGAATATCTGCGCGATGAAGCGCGGGTGCGCCTGCATCGGGTGACGTCCCAATCAGAAGCAAAGCTCGTGCCGCGATTTTTGTGGCAAATGGATCCGCAACAGAAATATGCCCTGGTCGCGGACACCAGTCGCGCCACATTATTCGTTTATGAAAACGTGAATGGCGAGCCATGCTACGTCACTGACTTCTATATCACTATCGGCAAGCTCGGGCCCTATCTTCAAGTCGGCATCACACCGGTCATCATCACCAATCAGATGGAATGGAGCAACGAACAAGAGCAAAGCGAGCGCTATGCGCTGCAGCAGGAAGTCGAACAATGGCGCAAGGATTGGTCCAGCCTCGACACCAACAACTACCTCAAACATTATTCTCGCGATTTACCAGCGGCAGCATGGTCTACTCGGCATGGGTGAAACAAAAGCAGCAGGCGAACAGCGCAAAATCCTGGATCAAGGTCAACCTGTCGAATGTCAGCATGTTCACCTACCCGGAACAACCCGGTATGGTGGTGGTCGATTTCGAGCAAGACTACAGCAGCAACCTGTCCAATCGGATGAAGAAACGCCAATACTGGATCAAGCAAGACAACCATTGGAAAATCATTTACGAAGGAGCCGTATAATATGAAACAACTTTTCACCGCAATGTTCGCACTGCTGCTGTGCTGCGCAATGCAATCTTCCCATTCTTCAACCCAAGATAACAAAACAACACAGGACAAAAAAATCATGGTCAAACTGCACACCAATCACGGCATCATCACTTTGCAACTGGACGCTGAAAAGGCACCCAACACTGTCAAGAATTTCCTCGACTATGTGAACAGCGGCTTCTACTCGAACACTATCTTTCACCGCGTGATCGGCAATTTCATGATTCAGGGCGGCGGTTTTGAGCCGGGCATGAAACAGAAAGCAGTGAATGCCCCGATCAAAAACGAAGCCGCAAATGGCTTGAAGAACGACAACTACACCGTCGCGATGGCGCGCACCGGCGACCCGCATTCCGCCACCGCGCAATTCTTCATCAACGTCAAGGACAATGGCTTCCTCAACTATCCCGGACAGGATGGCTGGGGCTACTGCGTGTTCGGCAAAGTGGTGGAAGGCAAGGAAGTGGTGGACGCGATACGCAATGTCAAGACCGGCAACCGTTCCGGTTTCCAGGATGTGCCGCTGGAAGATGTCATCATCACCAAAGCGGAAGTGGTGAAGTAAACAAAATTCAGGATACGGGATGCGGGATTCAGGAATCAAGTTTTATGCGGCTTTGCCGCACTTGATTCTGAGAAACCTTAGCCGCGTAGCGGCTACAATCCACTGAATCCCGCATCCCGATTTCCGACTCCTGCAATGCCCCACACCCTGTTCATCTCCGACCTGCATCTCAGTGCAGACCATACGCACAGCATCGCGGCGTTCCAGCGCTTCATCGCAACACTCGCTCCGCAAGCCGAGGTGCTGTATATCCTCGGAGATTTGTTCGAATACTGGGCGGGCGACGATGACCGGCACGATCCTTTTCATGCCCAGGTAATCAATGCATTGCATGACCTCACGGCACACGGCATCAAAATCTATCTGATGCATGGCAACCGCGACCTGCTGATGGGCGATGAGCTTGCGCAAGCTGCCGGCGCGACCTTGCTGGCCGATCCGACCCTGCTCGACCTGTATGGCACGCCCACTTTGCTCAGCCACGGCGACAAACTGTGCACCGACGATATCGAGTACCAGAAATTTCGCGTCCAGGTACATGACGCAGAGTTCCAGAGAAACTTTCTCGCCCGGCCGCTCGCGGCACGCAAAGCCTACATAGAACAACTTCGCCAGCACAGCACGGCCGCAAAACAGAGCAAAGACAGCGCGATCATGGATGTCAACGATGACGCTGTTACGGCATTGATGCGCGAATATCGTTATCCGCGCCTGATCCACGGCCACACTCACCGCCCCAAACGCCACGAGCATGTGGTGGATGGGCATCGCTGCGAACGCTGGGTGTTAAGCGACTGGGATCAGCAGGCTTCGGCATTGCGCTGCGATGCACAGGAATGCCGTTCGATCAGTTTTTGATTTTTTTCTGCGGCGCGCACAAATTTTCACACGGCGTGCCATTGCCATCGCCGTCCAGCGACTTGATGCCGCACTGGGCCAGGTAATATTTTGCCTCCTCGCACGAGGACATCTCCGAACAATGCTTCTTGTTGCCGCAGCTTGCGCCGGGCGTATCCGCATGATCTGTCGCAGAAGTGGCAACCGCAACAGGCTGTGTGGAGGGATGTAGTTTGCGCCACTCCCAGGGTGGAGTTGGATCGCTCTGGGCCCATAAGCCGCGCGGAACTTGCATGGCTTCGTGTTGCAAAGCGATCAAAGCCTTGTTGCTGTGGAAACTGGAATATTCCCACGCCATGCCCCGGCGGATCTGTTCGGCGTTCACATCCAGGCCATCCACGCTGAGGTGCGCGACCAT
>JADGRM010000165.1 GCA_017880945.1 Gallionella sp.
CGATTACTGCGAGGAATACTGGCTGCGCTGGCGCGCAATGGAGATCCCCAGCCACGGCCATGATTGGGGCGAGATCGCGATCCGCTTTGCACTTTCACCACCCCAAGTATCGAGTGCGATCATAGGCACAGGCAACATGGAGCATCTGAAACAGAACATCGCATGGTCGGAGGCTGGCCCATTGGGCGCGGATTGGTTCGGAGAATTGCGCACGGCGTTTCGGCAACATGATCGTGGCTGGCTGGGGCAGATCTAGCGTGATTTATTTTTTGGGATAGTGCTGAGTGTGTGGCGGAAGCTGTGAGATTCGAACTCACGGAGGACTCGCATCCTCGGCAGTTTTCAAGACTGCTGGTTTAAACCACTCACCCAAGCTTCCGTATTCATTGATTTTTCAGTGCGGTTGTTTTGCATTGGGCGCATGGAAAATCGCGTGCCGTATACTGCTGTCAACCCACCAAGGCCGCGCATTTTGAACTAAGCAGCTGACCATGTCCAGAAAAACGCCGGTGTGCCCGGAAAAACTAGCCTCTCATACAGTCCGCCCAGTTGTTGGGGGTTTCATAGAGGCGCACTCGCTCGAGGCGCAAATGGTTGCCGTAAGTGTCGTGGTAAGCGGGACTGAGGATGTCGAAGGCGACCTGGGCGAGATTCTCTGCGGTCGGTACGACGTTGAGTATGACGGTCTTGTGATTCGGCAGGCTTGCCAGAAAGTCGCACACCGGCTTGTCACCGCGATACACCAGAAAAGCATGATCCCACGCGTCCACCAGCTTTTCCTTGGCGATACGTTTGACATCGGAGAAGTCCATTACCATGCCCTGTTCGGATAGCCCCTCGCTGGTGATGATGTCACCGGATAAGGTGATTTCAATCGCGTAACGATGACCGTGCAGGTGTTTGCACTGGCTGTTGTGGTTGGGGATGCGATGTCCTGCATCGAATTCCAGGCGGCGGGTAATGAGCATGTTGGCTGATTTCAATTTAAGTGGCGCGGATTATACCCTGTCAGATTTTCAAAGCCGCAGCGCGTTGCAGAAATTCACGTTGCGCGTGCTCGTCGTTATGCGTGCCATAGCGCAACGCGGTGTAGCGTGCGGCGAGGTCGCGGATGGCCTCTGCGAGCTCGGGGCGCGCTGCAGCGACGCGTGCGGCATAGTCCTGCGCGCCTTCATGCGTTGCACGCGGCAGTCCTGCGTCAGCCAGTTTTCTGCATAGCTTGAGCCATGCGGCTTGCACCCTGTCCGGTTGGCGAGTGTACAAGTGGCGCAGCATGAACAGCGCAAACAGTGCTATCACCAACCCCAGGCCGCTCGCCATGTTGAGCGCCATTTTTTGCCAGGTGATGGATTCCATGCCGAGGCGTGTCAGGAAAGCGAATTGGCGTTCGGTGTCGTAGCCCAGTACCCATTGGTTCCATTGGTTGGCGAGCGTGTCCAGATTAAAGCGCAGGTCGCGCATCCACTGTGGCGGATTGCGTTCCATGAACGGCAGGGCGGCGTTGTCAGACAAGGCGGCAGACAGACCGCGCTGTACGCGGTCCGGGGCAATGGCACCGGTCGGGTCGACGCGCACCCAGCCTTGTCCAGCCAGCCACACTTCTGCCCAGGCGTGGGCATCGGATTGGCGCACGATGTAGTAGTTGCCGACATCGTTGAATTCCCCGCCCAGATAACCGGTCACCACGCGCGCCGGGATGTTCGCGGCGCGCATCAGGAACACGAATGCCGAGGCGTAGTGTTCGCAGAATCCCCGTTTGGAGGTGAACAGGAAATCATCCACGGTGTTGGCGCCAAGCGGCGGTGGTTCGAGCGTGTATACGAAGCCTTGTTGGTAGAAATAGGTCAGCGCGGTGTTGACGATGGCCGCATCATCTTTGTTGCCGGCGCGCCACTCGGCGGCAAGCTGTTGCGCGCGCGGATTGAACCTTTTTGGCAACTGCAAGGCGCGCTGCAGCTGTCGTTCTGATTCTTGCAGGTTGGCGCGATACACCAGATTCGAACGCGCCGCATAACGCAGCCGGGCATGAACCGGCTCCTTGTTCAACACCTGAAAATCGTTAGTCAGCGTGGCCGGCACAGACAGCTTTTCCGGCACATCGAGCGCAAACAGCCAATGCTTGTTGTGCGGTTCCAGTGTGACGACGTAATCGATAGCATGGTCGAGTCCGGTGAATTTCGGCGAGATCGTGGGCAAGGTTATGCCCGGTGTCCAGGTGCGTCCGTCGAAATACCACAGCACCGGCCCCCGCCAATACATCTGGTCGCGGCGCGGCGGTTTGTCGTTGTAGGTAACGCGAAAAGCCACTGCTTCCGACAAACTTAATCGGCTCAAGCTGCCCGGCGACATCCGGTCATCCAGCCCGGTGCTGGCATAGGCATCCTGCGGCAGGCCCCACAGCGGGCCTTGCACGCGGGGGAACAGGATGAACAGGATCAGCGTCAGCGGCAGGGCTTGCAGCAGCAACACCGCGGCGATGCGCAACCGCGGTTTCAGCGCGATGCTCTGTGCTTGCAGGTGCACCCATGTCGTCACGATGACCATCAGCGTGGCGAGCAGATATAGCGCGGTGGGAATGCTTTGCGAGTAAAAAAAGTTGGTGATGATGATGAAGCAGGCGAGGTAGACCAGCACCATCGCATCGCGCGCTTTGCGCAGTTCCATGAGCTTGAGCGTGGCAAGCAGCATCAATAACGTGACGCCGGCTTCGCGTCCGAACAGCGTGTGAAACTCGAACGCGATCCCGCCCGTGCCGGCAAAAGTGACCAGCATCAACAGCCAGCGCTTCGGCAGAGGTTTGCCGGTGTAGGCGAGCCAGGCCCGCCACAGCAGCAAGCCGGCACACAGGCTGCTGACCCAGATCGGCAGATGTTCGGCGTGCGGCGCGATGACCATCAGGATGCTGAGCAGAAGGCCGTAGGTGAGTGGTTTGTTCATGACTTCCCTCTCCCCTTACCCCTCTCCCGTAAACGGGTGAGTGGAGAAAAACGAGTCCCTCGCCCACTTGTGGGAGAGGGGTTGGGGAGAGGGTCGTTCTGTTGCGGCAGATTGAACAACGCTATCCTGCGCAAACATTCATCACGATGTGCGATGCCATTATTGGATGGCAATTCACCATCCGGCATGCGCAGCCCGTAGCGCAAACCCTGCGCCTCGGCATCAAGCACCCAGCGGGTTATGCGCGCCAGTTTTTCTTCTTCGCTGCGATCCGGGGTATCGGAAAAGTCCAGCAACAATTCTTCGCCGAGCGGCGTGGAAAATTGCTTGACCTGCAAACCACGCTCGCGCGCATAGGCCTTCCAGGCGATGCGCGGCAGGGCATCTCCAGCAGTGTATTTGCGCAGTCCGGCGAAATCCTCATCCCCGGCAACACTGCGTTTTCCGGTGCCGTCCGGTGAGTTGCCGAACGGCAGTGGCGCGTCGCTCAAGGGTTTTGGATAGACGAGACAACGCGTGTCGAAATGCAAATACGACCAGCAATAAAACAGGCCAAGCGGGAATTCGGTGTACAGCGTCATGCGACCCGGTTGCAGCCAGCCGCGCTGCGTGGCGGCAAGAGGAAAGACGATTTCAGTATCTTGTTGGGCGGGGGCGTCGAACAGCAGCGGCGTGTTGGTGTTTTTCCAGAATGAATCGCCGGTCTGTACCAGGCAAAGCTGGTAGCGCGACAACTTGCTGCGATTGTTGAAGTGCAGCATGAATTGCGCGGTCTCGCCGCTGAATACCGCTTCGGCACGACCCGCGCGTATTTCCAGATGCGCCAGATTGCGGAACGAGTGCAGCATCGACATCACCGCCATCATTGTCAGCAGGAAAGTCAGCACATAACCGAGGCTCAGGTTGTAGTTGATGTCGCCGAGCAGCATCAGCACCAGCACGAAGCAAAGCGTGAAACCCTGTTTGGTTGGGATGATGAAGATGCGGCGCTGCGTCAGTGTGATCGTGCCGAGCTCGATCCTGGGGCGGAACAGCCAGGTGCGGAATCTTTGTTTGAGCGATGCGAGCACTTAGGGTATGGCGACCGCTTCGATCAATTCACGCACCAGCACTGCGCTATTTTGCCTGGCGTATGCGCCGACCGCCTGCAAACGGTGGCTGACCACGCCGGGCAATATCGCCTGCACGTCTTCGGGGATCACGGCATCACGTCCGTCCAGTAATGCCCAGGCGCGTGCGGCGGAGAGCAGCGCGAGTCCGGCGCGCGGCGACAGGCCGTGGGTGTAGCGTGCTTCTTCGCGAGTATGGCGCAGGATGACTTGCACGTAATCGAGCAGCGCGGGCGAGACGAACACTTCCCGCGCGCGTTTTTGCAATGAGAGCAGTTCGCTGCTTTCCATTTGCGGGCTGAGCTGGGCGACAATTTCGCGCCGGTCCACGCCGGACAGCAGGTCGCGTTCCGCCTGTGCATCGGGATAGCCCATCTGGATGCGCATCAGGAAGCGGTCGAGCTGCGATTCCGGCAACGCGAACGTGCCGATCTGGTATGCCGGATTCTGTGTGGCGATGACGAAGAACGGGGCGGGCAGCGCGCGCGTCGTGCCTTCGATGGTCACCTGTTGTTCTTCCATCGCTTCCAGCAGAGCGCTTTGTGCCTTGGGTGTGGCGCGATTGATTTCGTCCGCCAGAATCATTTGCGCGAAGATCGGGCCGGGATGGAATTTGAATTCGCCGTTGTCGCGCTGGTACACCGACACGCCGAGGATGTCGGCGGGCAGCAGGTCGCTGGTGAACTGGATGCGCTGGAATTGCAAACCCAGTGTGCGCGCCAGCACATGCGCCAGCGTGGTCTTGCCCACACCGGGCAGATCCTCGATCAGCAAATGGCCGCGTGCCAGCAGACAGGCAAGCGCGAAGCGGATCTGTTGCGGCTTGCCGAGGATGATCTGCTCGGCTTGGCGGATGACGTTGTTCAGGTTTTGTGACATGTTGTATTTTTTA
>JADGRM010000166.1 GCA_017880945.1 Gallionella sp.
GGTGTTGGGCGAGGCGCTGACCCGTGTGTTTGGATTTACCGGTGCGACGCTGCTGTTGCTGGCCCTGATCGGCGCCAGCTTCAGCGTGTTCAGCGGATTGTCCTGGCTGCGCTTCGTGGATCGGTTGGGCGAGCTGTTGGAAGCCGCTTATCAATGGGCGCGCCTGGCTTGGCAGACACGCCAGGATAGGCGTATCGGCATGCAGGCGACGCATGAGCGAGTCGCCGTCGTCGAAGAAGAAAAAAAGAAACGCGTCGAGGATCACCAGCCCATACATATTGAAATGCCGCTGATGGAAGTGGCCAGGTCGGCACGGGTCATCGAGGAGAAGCAGGCGCCATTGTTCGCCGATCTGCCCGACTCGCCGTTGCCGCCGTTGCATTTGCTGGATCAGGCCGCGCGCCATGTTGAAGCCGTTTCGGCCGACACGCTGGAATTCACCTCGCGCCTGATCGAACGCAAGCTGAAAGATTTTGGTGTGGAAGTAAAAGTCGTCGCCGCCTATCCCGGTCCGGTGATCACCCGTTACGAGATCGATCCCGCCGTCGGCGTGAAGGGCAGCCAGATCACCAATCTGGTGAAGGATCTGGCGCGCGCATTGTCGGTGGTGAGCATCCGGCTGGTCGAAACGATACCAGGCAAGGCATACATGGCCTTGGAGTTACCCAATGCCAAGCGCCAGATCGTGCAGCTTTCGGAAATTCTCGGTTCGCAGATTTATGCCGACATGCATTCCGCGCTGACCATCGCGATGGGCAAGGATATTTCCGGCAAGCCAGTGGTCGCCGATCTGGCCAAGATGCCGCATGTGCTGGTCGCGGGAACCACCGGTTCCGGCAAATCAGTGGCGATCAACGCAATGATCCTGAGCCTGCTGTACAAAGCCACTCCGCAACAGGTGCGCCTGCTGCTGATCGATCCCAAGATGCTGGAGTTGTCGGTGTATGAGGGTATTCCGCATCTGCTCGCGCCGGTGGTCACGGATATGCGCCAGGCCGCCTCCGGACTCAACTGGTGCGTGCAGGAAATGGACAGGCGCTACCGGCTGATGTCCGCGCTCGGCGTGCGCAACATCGCCGGATACAACCAGAAACTGCGCGATGCCGTGAAAGCCAGGAAGCCGGAGACCAACCCCTTCACGCTCACGCCGGAAAATCCCGAGCCGCTGGAAGAGTTGCCGCTGATCGTGGTGTTTATCGATGAGCTTGCCGACCTGATGATGGTGGTGGGCAAGAAGATCGAGGAGTTGATCGCGCGTCTGGCCCAGAAAGCGCGCGCTTCCGGCATCCATCTGGTGCTGGCCACACAGCGTCCCTCGGTGGATGTGATCACCGGATTGATCAAGGCCAATGTGCCGACGCGCGTGGCGTTCCAGGTGTCGAGCAAGATCGATTCGCGCACCATCCTCGACCAGATGGGTGCGGAAGCCTTGCTCGGGCAGGGCGATATGCTGTACCTGCCGCCCGGCAGCGGCTATCCGCAACGCGTGCATGGCGCGTTCGTGTCCGACCAGGAAGTGCACCGCGTCGCCGAATACCTGAAGGCGCAAGGCGAGCCGCAGTACATCGACGGCGTACTCAATTCGCTGGAAGAATCATCTGAAGAGGGCGGTGCAGCAGGCGAGAGCCTGGATGCCGAAGCCGATCCGCTGTACGACCAGGCGGTCGAGATCGTGCTGAAAAATCGCCGCGCCTCGATCTCGCTGGTGCAGCGTCATTTGCGCATCGGCTACAACCGCGCCGCACGGCTGGTCGAGCAAATGGAAGCGGCCGGCATCGTCTCGGCGATGCAGAGCAATGGCAATCGCGAAGTGCTTGCGCCGATGAGGCATGAGTGAGGATCAAGGATCAAGGATCAAGGAAAACCCTCAGCATCGCTTTTATCTCAATCCCGAATCCCGAATCCCGAATCCTATCTATAAAGACATGATGAAATATATTTTTGCTATTTTGATGCTGTTTGTTGCACCGATTTCTGCACACGCCGGCGCCATTGAAAAACTCAAGACCTTCATCACCGCGACACATTCCGCGCAGGCGAATTTCACCCAGGAAGTGCTGGACCAGAACGGGAAGCACATTCAGAGTGCGTCCGGCATCATGCAGTTCCAGCGCCCCGGAAAATTCCGCTGGTCTTACCAGAAGCCTTATGAGCAGCTCATTGTCGGTGATGGCGCAAAATTCTGGCTATATGATGTGGACCTGAATCAGGTGACGGTCAGGAAATTGGATGCGGCGCTGGGCAGCAGTCCTGCCGCATTGCTTTCCGGCAGCAATGAGATCGAGCGCGGCTTTACGCTGACAGAAAATGGCAACAGGGATGATCTTGAGTGGTTGCAAGCCACACCCAAAGGTCAAGGCAAAGGCCAGGACAGCAGCTTCGAGAAGATACTCATGGCATTCAACGCGCAATCCGAGTTGGTCGTGATGGAGTTGAACGATATGTTCGGGCATAAGACAGTGCTGCGTTTCTCCGCCATGCAGCGCAACCCGAAGATACCGGAAAAGCAATTCCACTTTACGCCGCCGAAAGGCGCGGATGTGCTGAGCGATTAGCACCGCTGTGTTTTATGCAAACTGACAGCCTGTTCGATACCATCTCACCCGCTGCGCCGCTGGCGGAACGCCTGCGCCCCAGGCATATAGACGAAGTCATCGGCCAACCGCATCTGTTGGGTGAAGGCAGGCCGTTGCGTCTGGCTTTTCAATCCGGCAAGCTGCATTCGATGATCCTGTGGGGACCTCCGGGCGTGGGCAAGACCACGCTGGCGCGGCTGATGGCCTCGGCCTTCGATGCCGAGTTCGTGCCGCTGTCGGCGGTGCTGTCCGGCGTAAAAGACATCCGCGAGGCCATCGCGCAGGCACAGCAAGTGCTGCAACAGCGCGGCCGTCACACCATCCTGTTCGTGGACGAAGTGCATAGGTTCAACAAATCGCAGCAGGATGCCTTCCTGCCTTTCGTCGAGCAGGGTTTGGTGACCTTCATCGGCGCGACTACCGAGAATCCGTCGTTCGAGGTGAACAACGCCTTGTTGTCGCGCGCCCAGGTATATGTACTGCATGTCTTGTCGGCGGAAGAGCTGGCGCAATTGTTCGAGCGTGCGCGGCAAGTCGCTTTACATGGATTGGAATTCGATGATGACGCACGCGAACGCATCATCGGTTACGCCGACGGCGATGCGCGCAGATTGCTCAATGTGCTGGAACAATTACCGACTGCGGCTAAAGCCGCGGGCGTGAGCAAGATAGACAGCGCGTTCCTCGACAACACGCTGGCGCAAAACCTGCGCCGTTTCGACAAGGGCGGCGAAGCGTTCTACGACCAGATCTCCGCGCTGCACAAATCAGTGCGCGGCTCGAATCCGGATGCGGCGCTGTACTGGTTCACGCGCATGCTGGACGGCGGCGCGGACCCGCGCTACCTGGCGCGGCGCATCGTGCGCTTGGCGTGGGAAGACATCGGCTTGGCCGATCCGCGCGCGATCCAATTAACGATGGATGCGGCGCAAACCTATGAGCGGCTAGGCTCGCCTGAAGGCGAGCTGGCATTGGCGCAGGCCGTGCTGTATCTGGCTTGCGCGCCCAAGTCGAACGCCGGGTATGTCGCGTATAATGCCGCGCGCGCTTTCGTTGGTCAGGACGGTACACGCGAAGTTCCGCTGCATTTGCGCAACGCGCCGACCAAGCTGATGAAGCAGCTCGATTACGGCAAAGGCTACCGCTATGCGCACAACGAGGAAGAAGGTTATGCGGCGGGCGAAAAATATTTCCCCGATGACATGCCGGAAGTGAGTTTTTATCAGCCTACCGATCATGGATTGGAAGCGAAGATCGCCGAGAAGCTGGCTCATTTGCGCGAGCTGGATTCGGCGGCGAAAAAGAAAATGTAGGGTGGGTTAGGGCGAAGCCCGTAACCCGCCATTTTGTTCGATGGGTAGCTTTGCATAGCCATCTGACTAGGCTGTCAAAAAAACGACAGCCAAGTCATTGGTTATCGCTACGCTCAACCCATCCTACGTGAGAGATTGAGGTTTTCATGTTAGACATACAAACATTACGAAATGATTTGGATAGCGTTGCGGCACGTCTTGCCACGCGCGGTTTTGCGCTGGATACGGAAAAATTCGCGCAACTCGAAGCTGAACGCAAAACCATCCAGACACGCACGCAGGAATTGCAGGCTAGGCGCAATGCGACCTCGAAACAAATAGGCCAAGCCAAGGCCAAGGGCGCGGATGTCTCTTCGATCATGACGGAAGTTGCAACACTGGGCGACGAGCTCAAGCAGGCAGAAGTGCAGTTGGGTGAAGTACAGACTGCATTGCAGCTGCTGCTGGAAGTGATCCCGAACACGCCGCACAGCAGCGTTCCGATTGGAAAATCCGAGGCGGATAATTTCGAAGTGCGCAAGGTTGGCAATATTCTCAAGTTTGATTTTGCGGTCAAGGATCATGTCGAGCTGGGTGAAAAGCTGGGGCTGGATTTCGACACCGCCACCAAGATCAGCGGTGCGCGTTTCTCGTTGCTGAAGGGCGGACTGGCTAGGTTGCATCGCGCACTTGCGCAGTTCATGCTGGACACGCATACCGAGCAGCATGGTTACACCGAGACCTATGTGCCCTATCTGGTAAACGCGGATTCGATGCGCGGCACCGGACAGTTGCCGAAGTTCGAGGAGGATTTATTCAAGGTGCCGCGCCAATCATTTGATGATATTGCGGTAATCGAAGAGATGCGGCAGAACTTGCAACAGGGCAATACTACATCTTCTGTTGCGACAAAATTTATTGATACGAGTCTTTACCTCATTCCCACCGCCGAGGTCCCCGTCACCAACATGGTGCGAGAC
>JADGRM010000167.1 GCA_017880945.1 Gallionella sp.
AGTTTGCCAACTTATAACCAATGACTTGGCTGTCGTTGTCGGACAACCTAGTCAGATGGCTAGTCGTTTCACCAGTGGTTTCACCAGTCAGATGGCTATGCAAAGCCTTTTGGTGACTTAGCCGAATGGCTATGCAAAGCTTGCCCGACAACCCTTCGACAGGCTCATGACCAGCGACTTGGCTATCGTTAACCAATGACTTGGTTGGCGTTGTCGGACAGCCTAGTCAGATGGCTAGTCGTTTCATCAGTAGTCTCATCAGTGTTTTCATCAGGACAGGCTTGATCCGGCGGGCATAGCCCGCCCTACAATAATGCGCGTTTGATCTAGAATCGGAATAAGTTGGTTTTCGGTCATGACCAGCCTTTATAATCCGTGCGGCTAAATTAATATTAGGTGCAATCATGCGTCCTCACACTATCCCGGAAAGAATCCCATACAGAATCCCGGGCATCATCGCGGTTTTGGTTTTAGTGTTGCAAGGCTGCGGACACAAAGGCCCGCTTATGCTGCCCGCGCCCCCGGCTCAGACAACAAGCCCGCAAAAACCAGACCTGCCATCCTCTCAGCAAAACAAATCACCATGAGCGAATACTTTCATTATCAAAACGACTCACTCTTTGTCGAGCAAGTTCCGCTGGCAGATATCGCCGCACAGTTCGGTACGCCCTGTTATGTGTATTCACGCGCTGCGCTGACGGATAGCTTGCGCCAATTCACGAATGCGCTGCAGGGGCGGGAGCATCTGATCTGCTATGCGGTGAAAGCCAATTCCAATCTGGCGATCCTGAATGTGTTCGCACGCCTGGGCGCGGGCTTCGATATCGTTTCCGGCGGCGAATTGCAGCGCGTGCTGGCGGCGGGTGGTGAGGCACGCAAAGTGGTGTTCTCGGGTGTGGGCAAGACAGTTGCCGAAATGCGCATGGCGCTCGATGCGGACATTTTATGCTTCAACGTCGAATCCGCCGCTGAATTGGAGCGCCTGAACGAAGTGGCTGCGGACAAGGGGAAAGTCGCTGCGATCAGCCTGCGGGTGAATCCTGATGTCGATGCAAAAACACACCCTTATATTTCTACCGGCTTGAAGCAGAACAAATTCGGCGTGGCTTATACGGAGGCTGTTGCGCTATACCGAAAAGCGCAGAGTCTGCCGCATCTGCGCATCACCGGCATGGATTGCCACATCGGTTCTCAGCTTACCGAGACCAGCCCGTTCATCGCCGCGGCAGAGAAGGTGCTGGTACTGGTGGATGCGCTGGCCAGTGAGGGGATTCATCTGGAACATCTCGATCTGGGCGGCGGTCTGGGCATTCGTTACAGCGATGAAACACCTCCGGCGATTGCCGATTATGTGGCTGAGTTATTGGTAGTGCTGCGCGGACGCAGCGAGAAGCTGATCCTTGAACCGGGTCGCGTACTGGTCGGCAATGCAGGGGTTTTGCTGACGCGCGTGGAGTATCTCAAGCATGGCGAAGAGAAAAATTTCGCCATCGTGGATGCCGCTATGAACGACCTGATGCGTCCGGCTCTGTACGATGCCTACCACAGCATATTGCCGGTCAAGCGCGAAAAGTACGCCATGCAGAGCTATGAAGTGGTCGGGCCGATCTGTGAAACGGGTGACTTCATCGGCCATGCGCGCGATCTGCCAATCGCGCCGCAATCCTTGCTGGCTGTGCTTTCCGCAGGAGCATACGGGATGAGCATGAGCTCCAATTACAACACTCGTCCGCGTGCTGCCGAGGTGATGGTGGATGGTGGTGTGGTACATCTGGTTCGTGAGCGTGAGGTGGTGGCGCAGTTGTATGCCGGGGAAAAATTGATTGTGTGAGTGTTGCAAATTTGATGAAAACTTTTCACGAAATTTGTTGCACGTTTTTTTAAACGTGGATACAGTACCGATGCCGCAAGCGTCTTCCCTAAAATACAGGGCGTTTGGGTGTGCTTTGAGTCGTAGTAATTATTCTAAATTTTTATGGAGAATTAAAATGGCAACATCCAAAACGAAAAAACCCGCAGCGAAAAAGGCGGTAGCCAAGAAACCGGCAGTCAAGAAAGTAGCAGCCAAGAAGCCAGCAGCTAAAAAAGCAGTAGCCAAGAAACCGGCTGCCAAGAAAGTTGCAGCCAAGAAGCCAGCAGCTAAAAAAGCTGCAGCCAAGAAGCCAGCAGCTAAAAAGCCAGCAGCTAAAAAGCCAGCAGCTAAAAAATCAGCTGGCAAGGGTATTCTGGGCGCGTAGTTTTGCCTCGCAAGGGGCGCGGTTTGCTTCCTCGCCCTTTTTAGTTTCTTCAGAAGCCTACACAACAACCCGTGTTTCAGCGCGGGGCGTTGTTCTTTCCCCTCTGAAAACAGCGCCTATAAAATTCTGGATTCTTCCGGATACTACAATGGGCGATACCGAATTTACACAGGTAAAAATCAGAACGGGATCGTCAGCACGGCCACGCTTAATGCAAATAAGCAAGCCGCGTAGCGGACACCTGCCATTCCAGATCGACTGAAAAATTCTTAAATCAGGAAGATCGTTGCTAATCCCAGAAAAATGAAGAATCCGCCGCTGTCAGTAATGGCGGTGATCATCACGCTGGATCCGATGGCAGGGTCACGCCCCATTTTTTGCATGACGAGCGGGATGGCCAAGCCGACGGTCGCAGCCACCAGCAGGTTAAGCAGCATCGCACTGGTCATCACGATGCCCAGCGACACGCTGTGATACAGGAAGTAAGCGAATAATCCCGCAACTCCGCCCCATACCAAACCGTTCAAAGCACTGATGGCCAATTCCTTCATCAATAGCCTGCGTGCATTTTCCTGGGTGATTTGTCCCAAGGCCAGCGAGCGTATGATAATGGTGGTGGTCTGGTTTGCAGAATTTCCGGCAATACCCGCGACTATGGGCATAAGGGCGGCCAGCGCGACAAATTTTGCAATCGTGCCCTCAAAGCTGCCGATCACGCGCGAGGCGAAGAAGGCGGTACAAAGATTCAGTGCCAGCCACATCCAGCGGTTTTTGGCGCTCTTCCATACCGAGGCGAAAATATCTTCTTCTTCGCGCAAGCCGGCCTGGTTCAACAGGTCGCTTTCCGATTCGGTACGGATGAAGTCCAGCACCACGTTCACCGTTACTCGTCCGACCAGCTTGCCGTCATCGTCGATCACCGGCGCGGAAACCAGGTCGTAGCGTTCAAATGCCTGGGCTGCCTGTTCAGCCTTTTCTTCCGGGTATAGTTGTATGGTTTCCGTGATCATCAACGTGCTGACCAGCACTTCCGGCTCGTTCACCACGATCCGATTGAGCGGTAACACACCTTTGAAGCGGTCATCACGATCGACTACGAAAAGTTGGTCGGTGTGATCGGGAAGTTCGTCGAAACGGCGCAAGTAGCGTGACACCACTTCGAGCGAGATATCGTCGCGGATATGGATCATGTTGAAATCCATCAGCGCGCCGACAGAATCCTCCGCGTAGGAGATCGCGGCACGCAACTGTTCGCGCTCTTCGATAGGCAGCGACTTGAACACATCGCGCATCACGTTTTGGGGTAGATCGGGTGCCAGGTCGGCGATCTCGTCGGCATCGAGCTGCCCGGCCGCAGCGCCCAGCTCCTCGCGGTTCATGCTGGCGATCAGCGACTCCCGCACCGCTTCGGATACCTCGATCAGTATCTCGCCATCGCGTTCGGCTTTGACCAGATCCCATACCAGCAAGCGTTGTTCGATGGGCAAGGCTTCCAGAATGTAGGCGATGTCAGCCGGGTGCAGGCTGTCGAGTTTAAGTCGCAGTTCCGCGAGGTGTTGCTTGTGTATCAGGGTATCGACCAGTGCATGGCGGTCTTCGCGAGGCAGTTCCTGCCGATGAATGATTTCTTCCAGCAAGGCGTGTTTGTGCAGCAGGGATTCAACCTGCTTGAGGTTCTCCTGCACATTTTCGGTGTAGTGATGGTCTTGGCTGGTATCGGTCATGACGCAGCGCCTGGGAATTCGCGTGCTATTGTAAAGAAAACGCCGCCTTGCCGCTCAGGGAATATCCACATCGTTCATGCGCGCCATAATGATGTCGGTCTTGAGCTGCAGGCCGCGCGCTTCACGGTGTCTGTCATAGTAGCGCGGGTTGGGTACCATCGCCGCCAGTCTTGCGGCTTGGTCCGCCGAAAGTTGTGCCGCACCCACCTGGTAGTAATGCCGTGCAGCAGCTTCCGCGCCGAACACGCCGTCGCCCCATTCGATGACGTTGAGATAAATCTCGAAAATTCGCTGCTTGTCCATTACCGCTTCCAGCATCAGGGTGATCGCTGCTTCCTCGATCTTGCGCCAGGGCGTGCGCTTGGTGGAGAGGAATAGATTCTTGGCAAGCTGCTGGCTGATCGTGGAACCGCCCGCGACAATTTTGCCCTTCCTGAGATTTTTTTCGTAAGCCTTTTGTATGCCTTCCCAATCAAAGCCCTCGTGGTCGACAAAACTCGCGTCCTCGGCGGCGATCAGCGCGCGCTTGAGATTGTCGGAAATCCTGCTGTAAGGAACCCATTGATATTTAAGCGCCGCTTTGGGATTTTTGTCCTGCATGATCTCCAGGCGCGTTTCCATGAACGCACTGGTAGAAGGATTGAATTTCACCCACCAGCAGATGTGCGCGAACAGCCACACCTGATACAGAAACAGCAATGCGAAGAATATTGTCACGCTGCGCCAAGCCCAGCGCAATAGCCAATTCCGGGACTTTTTCATTGTTGTGCCCGTAGCGCGGCGATGACCGGCGCGGTCTCGGGTCGCACGCCGCGCCAGATGAAGAAGGATTCTGCGGCTTGCTCTACCA
>JADGRM010000023.1 GCA_017880945.1 Gallionella sp.
ACTTTATCGCTGGGCAAGCGCGCGGCAATCTTCTTGCCCATTTGCATGCCGCCTGCCGGACCTTCATCTTTAACCACGATCACGCGCGATCCGGTTTTGCTGACTTTGACGCGCGTCTCATGCAGCGCCAGTTCACCGGTTTCTTTGTCAAACACCGCATCCAGGATCTGGAACGGGTTCACGCCATAATCCTTGGCATAACGGCCCATCGCTTCGTGACCGCGACCCAGCGGTATGGAGATCGCATCAGGATGTATTCCGGGGAACAGATAGGCTTGCGCTTTGACCGAGCCGTTCCTGCCGGTCACTTCGACGATATCGCCCTCTTCTATCCCCAGCTCGGCAGCTTTTTTGGGATGAATTTCCACCCATGAATCCCAAACGATCGTAGTCAACGGATCAGGCGATTCCTGCAACCACGGCTGGTTGGTATTGCGCCCGTCGCGCAGGCTGGCATTCACAGATGGAATCAGTTGCAGCGGATATTGCGCATCGATTGCAGCAGGTGCCGGCAGCGACAAACCCGCCACACCGGCCTTGCCCGACAATGTCTGCTTGGTACCTGCCAACTTGATGATGCCTTTGCTCAGCGTCTCATTCCAGAACACATCGTCATCCGCACCGCCGCCAAACGCGCCCTTGTTTTGCAACACGGCTGCGCGCAGATAGGCATAGTAGTCCTCGAATTTTTTGTAGTCTTCGGCGCGACGCTGCTTGATCAAAGCCAGCAGAATATCGCCCATGCCCCGGGTTCCCTTGCCATCGGTATCGGCGTGCAGCGTTTCCATCAGCGGCTGCTGTATATTGATTTGCGCGCCTTCCGCCATATACTCGGGAACCTGTGTGCCCCAGTCTTCCAGCGCGGAATCGAGCGGCAACACCAGATCGGCTTGCATGGCGGTTTCATCCAGATAGTGGGCAAACGCCACCTTGAAGCCCGCCTTGGCCATATTGTCCTTGAACTTCATCACGCCCGGCGCGGTGAATACCGGGTTGGCCGCATAGCTGAACAGGACCTTGTACTTGCCCGCAACCAAGCCGTCATTCAGCGTCTTCAACGCAGCCGTATTGCCGGTTGCCGGAGCCATTTGCGGGAACGGAACAGTCTCTGCAGCCACTACCGTCTTGCCCACATTGCCCAGCACCTGGTTGAGCAGATTGATTGCGGCGGCATTCTGCGAACCATGCGCATAACCTTCTGCCGCACTGCCCGCCAGCACCAGACTGGGTGTGCGTGCTTTCAGCAGCGCGACGATCTTGTCGATCTGCTCAGCCGACACGCCGGTATCCTTGCTGACGCGCTCCTTGTCATATCCCTTCACCGCAGCGGCAATATCTCCAGACAATGCCACCCCTTGGGTACCCAGCGCATTGATGATGCCCAGCGCCAGAATACCTTCTGTTCCGGGACGCACCACCAGCCAGCGATCCGCATTCGCACCGGTCAAGGTCATCTTCGACTCAACCTGGATCAGCACGCCGCGCTGGCCATCCACGCCTTTGCGGAACTGCGCATACTGCTGCGAGAAATGCACCGGTGAAACCCATGCTCCCAGAAAGTCGGCGCCGAACGACAGCACCACCTTGGCTTTGTTGATATTGATGCGCGGCATTTCCACGCCATAGGATTTTTTGTTTGCGGCGCGCAGCACGGCAGGCGCAATCGCCTCATACACGAAATGATTCTTGCAACCGAGGCTGTCCAGATAATTGCCCATCAGCGCCTTGAGATGGCCGCTCACACCGCCGCTCAGGAACGCGATCTCCTCGCCGCTGACACCGTTCAACTTCTCGGCGATCAGCGCGTAGGCTTTTTCCCAAGTGATGGCTTCGCCTGAATTACCGGTGCGCAACAACGGCTCGCGCACACGATCCGGATTGTAGTGATGCTGCACACCCGCCTGACCCAGGCCGCAGGTCTTGCCGCGATTGATCGCGGATTCGGGATTGCCTTCCAGTTTCAGCACGCGCCCTTCGCGGATGCGCCCAGTGATACTGCAACCCGCATCGCACTGCGCGCAGGTCGAATTGAAATACACGCTGATGCTGGGGATCATGTAGTCGTTCGTTTCAACATACGAAACCACGGTTTCCTTGCCATCCTCAACCGAACCGTTGCCGCAGCCGCTCAACGCAACTGCCGCACCGCCCCAGCCCAGCACCTTCAGAAAATCACGCCGATCAAACGGGTGCCCGGCCATAACCAGCGACTTGGCGAGCGTTGTTTGCTCGCTTAGTCGAATGGCTAGTGGCTTTATCAAATGTTTTACGGAACCACTGTTCATCATCACAACCTCTCTAACTATTTATGGCATACCGAACAGTCGTTCGGGCCTTTGGCTTTAATAATGCCCGACGCATTGATAAGCGGCTTGCGCATGCCGTACCAATATGCCTGCTCGCCGATTGGCGTACCACCCTCGGCGGTGACCGGATGATCTTTCTGATGACAGCTGACGCACCAACCCATGGAGAGCTCCTTCTGGCGGCGCGCCACCGTCATTTCTTTCACATTGCCATGGCAATAGCCGCACACTTCCTGCACCGGGCGGTTCAACTGAAAGATAAAACGTTTGATATGGCGCTCGTGACTGAAACGCACAAAGTCAGGAAGATCATGCACCTTCTTCCAGGGAATGGCTTTCTTGGCATCCCAGTATTCGAACAATTTCTTGATGCGTGGCATGTCGCGCACCGACTCGATGCTCTGATGGCACCCTATGCATTTTTGAACGGGCGGGATACCCGCCACCAAACTGCGCCTGGCGTATGTATGGCAGTACATACAGTTGATCTCCATACCACCCTTGTCGGCATCGCCGGCATGACGGAAGTGCGGGAACTCGATAGGCTGCTCGATAGCTGGACCTTGACTATCCTCTGTCATCGGTTCGGATTGCGGGGCATCGGCTGCATAACTGCCTGCGGCAGAAAACAGTCCCATCAGTAAAACGGACAAACGTAAAAATCGGTGCATCGTAAGGGCTCCCCCAGCAAACAATGATCCCACACCGGCTTTCGCCAGTATGATTGAACAGGTAAATCGGATTATTTTTGATGCGTTGTGTCGCGATAATTATTATTATCTACTTCGTTTTTTCCTCCCGAATGAGGGCGGCGCGACCACACGGACGAATAATGTCTAGTCTGAAAAATAAAGTCAACACTGAATATTGCGGCTCACCCTCGACATCGCAAAAAAAGTTATATGCCGCGTAGAATTACAGTAATCACTTATATACATTTTTAATTTAAACCATTTTATAAGCATTGTTAATTTGGGCCACTTTGGATATGACGCCATGAATGAAGAACAAGCCGTACTGGATTTTTTTGCCCAAACAGAAAATCTGCCGCTGGGTCTCGCCGTTGCCGAGCAGATGGATACTTTGCGCGAGCAAATGAACAACCGTCTCTGGCAGGAATTGCTGCCACGTCTCCAAGCGCTGATAAACGATCATGAACTGGCATGGCGAGTCCAACCCACCGAGGACAAGAATGCCCCTGATAGCCTGGTCGGACTGCATTGCACCACCAGCACCGAGCAGCCGCTTTACTTGCGACCGATGATGGAACAGCAATATCTTGGCGGGGTATGGCGTATTTATTTCGGCTTGATGTGGAGTGCCGCACCCTCGCCCGATCAACTCGGATTGCCTGCCGTAAGCAGCCTGAAAGAATCGCTGCAGACAGCAGGTTTCAAGAGCAATGAAAATTTTATTGCCTGGCAGTGGACCGCGTTTCATCCGCGCCGCAAGGATTTTTTGCTGCGCTACTCACTGCAACCGGAAAAACTATTGGGTGATATGGAAGCTATTTTTAAAACGCTGCTGTTAGAGCACCGCGTGTCAATCGAGCAAGCCAATGCGGCACTCAAAACTGCACCGCGCAGCATGACCGTTTCACTGGATCAATTGCGCAGCAAACGGGTCGATTAGATTGTGGCGATTAAATTGGATTGGCTTGGTCGAAAAAGCGATGCTCCAAACCGAATTGTTTTGCCAGGTGTTCGCCCAGCGCCTGAATGCCATAACGCTCCGTCGCATGATGTCCGGCGGCGATGAAGGCCACGCCGGTTTCATTGGCCAGATGAAAGTTCTGCTCGGAAATCTCCCCGGTGATATAGGCATCCGCGCCTTGCGCGATCGCCGCCTCGAAGTAACCTTGCGCGCCGCCGCTGCACCACGCCACTTTGCGTAGGCTCTTGTTGCCATCCCCGATGACTTGTGGTGCGCGCTGCAAATCATGGGCAATCTGCTGGGTGAATTGCGTCAATGTCAGAGGCTGCGCCAGCGAACCCAGCCATGCGATATTTTGTTCACCGAACCGGCCCTGTTCGATCAAACCGAACAGCTTGCCGAGTTGTGCATTGTTGCCCAGTTCGGCATGGGCATCGAGCGGCAGGTGATAGGCGAGCAAACTCACGTCGTTGCGCAACAGTTGCGCGATGCGCTTTTTCTTGATGCCGACCAGCGTTGCCTCTTCATTGCGCCAGAAATAACCATGGTGCACCAGAATCGCATCCGCGCCCCACGCGATCGCCGCGTCCAGCACATGCTGCGAAGCCGTCACCCCGGTTGCGATGCGCCGCACTTCCGTGCGGCCTTCCACTTGCACGCCATTCGGACAGTAATCTTTGAACAGATTGGTTTGCAACAGGCTTGCGTTATAATCGCGCAATTCGTTAAGCAGCATCAAGTTTCCTTAAACAATATAAATCCATCGAGTTCATCTTACCATGCGTAAATACTGGCTTCTATTCACCCAAACCGTCACCATCGCGCTGGCGCTGCTATTTATTGTTCACACCCTCAAGCCTGAGTTGCTGCCGAACGCTGCGCGCAGCGGAGTAGTCACACTGTATGAAAACACCCCGCTGGCGAGTGAAGACAAATCCCCTGCGATGGGCTTGAGTGCCGCCGCACAAAAAGCCATGCCTACGGTAGTGAACATCTTCACAAGCACCCTCATCAAGAACCCGGTCAATCCCTTAATGGATGATCCGCGCTTCAAGTTTTTCTTTGGCGACGAACTCGATACCGAACCCCAAACCAGTTCCAGCCTGGGCTCCGGCGTGATCGTCAGCCCCGATGGTTACATCCTCACCAACCAACATGTGGTAGAAGCCGCCGATCAGATCGAAGTCGCGTTGTCCGATGGCCGCAAGGCCAAGGCGCATGTCATCGGCTCCGACCCGGAAACCGATCTGGCGGTGATCAAGATCGAACTGCCCGGCAACCTTCCCGCCATCACTTTCGGTCATCCAGAAAAAGCACACGTGGGCGACATGGTGCTCGCCATCGGCAACCCGTTCGGCGTGGGTGAAACGGTCACAATGGGCATCGTCAGCGCGCTCAAGCGCGACCATCTGGGCATCAACACCTTTGAGAATTTCATCCAGACCGATGCCGCGATCAACCCCGGCAATTCCGGCGGCGCGCTGGTGGACGGCAACGGCAACCTGATCGGCATCAACAGCGCGATCTATTCGCCGAATGGCGGCTCGCTCGGCATCGGCTTCGCCATTTCCGCCAGCACCGCGAAAAAGACCATGGAACAAATCATCCAGCACGGCTCCGTGACGCGCGGCTGGATCGGCGCAGGCGTGCAGGAACTCACTCCCGAACTGGCCGAATCCTTCAAGCTTGGCGACATCAAAGGCGTGTTGGTTACCGAAGTGGTGCGCCGCAGCCCGGCGGATCAGGCCGGCATAAAGACCGGAGATATTCTGATCACGATAGACAGCAACGCCATCAACAATTGGAGTGCCATGCTGGAAACCGTAGCCAACCTGCCGCCCGGCGAAACTGTCCCTATCCAGCTGATGCGCAACGGGAAAACGATCAGTTTGCCAGTAACAATCGCCAAGCGTCCAAAGCCAATGGCACAATAGATTTGTGGGATGGGTGGAGCTTAGCGAACCCATCCTACGCGCGCTGCATTCAACCCAACTTACGGCAGTTAACGTCTATCCTGCGTCAGATGTTTTTTCGGCAGGCTTCAACCAACTCGCCACCACGATCCCCACCTCATAAAGCAGCCACAGCGGCATCGCCAGCATGAGCTGCGACACCACATCCGGCGGGGTGAATATCGCGCCGACCACGAATGCGCCGACCACAGCGTATGGCCGGGCTTCGCGGAGTTTTGCGACGGTGACGAAACCCATGCGCACCAGCAGCACCACTGCTACCGGCACCTGGAAGGCCATGCCGAACGCCATGAACATGGTGAGCACGAAACTCAAGTATTTGTCGATGTCGGTCATCACTGCCACGCCCTGCGGCGCGCTGGCGGTGATGAAGCCGAATACCACCGGGAATACCACGAAGTAGGCGAACGCCATGCCGCAAAAAAATAATATCGTGCTGGCGATGATCAGCGGCCACACCAGACGCTTCTCATGTGCATACAAGCCGGGGGCGACAAAGCGCCATATCTGATACAGGATATAAGGCAGCGCGATGAGGAAAGCCGCCATCAACGCGACCTTGAGCGGCACGAAGAATGGCGTGGTGACATCGGTAGCGATCATCTGCCCGCCTTTGGGCAGCTTGGCCAACAGCGGGTGCGCCAACAGGGTATAAAGGTCGGATGCCCATGGGAACAGGCAGATGAATACCAGCAACACAGCCACCACGGCGTTCAACAAGCGGGTGCGCAACTCGACCAAATGCGCGATAAAACTATCGCCGGCACTCATTTGGATTTATCGACGGGTGGTGTCACAGATGGATCCGCGGCTGGTTGCAACGGCAATTGCGTTGCTCGACCTGGCTGCATTGCCTGATCCGGTGCCGGTTCCGCGGGTGATGAAAGTTTTGCAACCGCCTCGTTGATTTGCTGCAGTTGTTGATCCGCTGTCCGTGTCACTTGGTTGACCGACTGCTCCAGCGCGCTGGCTTCGGCTTGCACTTTTTGCTGCAACTGGCGGAACTCTTCAACCGCCATGTCGCGTTCAATGTCGGCCTTCACGCCATTCACATAGCGTTGCGCGCGACCCCACAGGTGTCCCATGGTCCGCGCCACTTTCGGCAGGCGTTCCGGCCCGATGACGACGAGCGCCACCACCATGATCACCATCAATTCCGAGAAGCTGAAGTCGAACATTTTTGCCAGCCGGTGAGAACAGGCTTAAACGTTAGTTGTTTTTTTGTCTTTCACTTCGCCCTCGATGGTCTGGCCGCCTTCTTTGATCTGCCCGCTTTCTTTGATCTGTTTCGCGGTTTCGTCGTCGGAACGCATTCCTTCCTTGAATCCCTTTACCGCGCCGCCCAGATCACTGCCGATGTTGCGCAGTTTCTTGGTGCCGAAGATCAACACGATAACCAGCAACACAATCAGCCAATGCCAAATACTTAATCCACCCATCTCGTTCTCCTTTAAATTAGTTGCACCGCACCATGGTAAATCAATCGCGCCGCACCATGGGCGGGATGTTGCCGCCGCCGATGATGTGGATGTGCAAATGAAATATTTCCTGCCCGCCGCCTTTGCCGGTGTTGATCACGGTGCGAAAACCATGGTCCAACCCCTGCTCTTTCGCCAGCCTGGGCGCCAGCAACATCATCTTGCCGAGCAAAGCCGTATGGGCATCCCCGGCTTCGACCAGCGAGTCCAGATGCAGCTTCGGTACCAGCATGAAATGCACCGGCGCGACCGGATTGATGTCGTAAAACGCCAGCACTTCATTATCCTCGTAAACCTTGCGGCAAGGGATTTCACCGCGTACGATTTTGCAAAACAAACAATCGCTCATGCTCAGTCCTTTTTCCGGCCGGCCTTTTCGGCGATGCCCGACAAACCCTCGCGCCGCGCCAGCTCGTTCAGCACATCTTCCGCGCTCATACCATGATGCGCCAAAAGAACCATGCAATGAAACCACAAATCGGCGGTTTCATACACCAGGTGGGTTTTGTCGGCGGCTTTGCTCGCGAGTATGACTTCCGTGGCTTCCTCGCCGATCTTTTTCAGGATGGCATCTTCGCCCTTGCTGAACAGCTTGGCGACATATGAACTTTCCGGCGACGCCTGTTTGCGTGCCGTCAGCGTTTCGGTCAATCTTTTTAAAATATCTTGGTTCATTATATATCTCAAAAAATCCATTAAAACCAAGACACCTTGTAGGAGCTCAATTTATTGCGCGAAAGCTTGTTCACACAATCGCCCGATGAATCGGGCTCCTACAAAGTAATAATCAGCTTCGCAATCCCATCTCATTTCTTATAAATCTCATCAGGAGATTTGAGCACCGCATCCACTTCCACCCACTTGCCCTGTTCCAAACGGCTGTAGAAGCAGCTCTCGCGTCCGGTATGACAGGCGATGCCGCCTTGCTGTTCAACCTGCAACAGAATCACATCCCCATCGCAATCGAGACGTATCTCTTTTACTTTTTGAACATGCCCGGACTCTTCGCCCTTGTGCCAAAGTTTTTTGCGCGAACGGGACCAATATACCGCCTCGCCTTTTTGTTGGGTAAGTTTTAATGCATCGCGATCCATCCAGGCCACCATCAGCACCCGCCCGGTAGATGCATCCTGGGCAACGGCTGTCACCAGGCCATCGACAGACCAATTTACTTTATTTAACCAGGTTTCGCTCATAAATAAAACAGGCCCAAGCTGCAAGGTACAAGGGGCAAGGAAAAACCTTGGGCCATCAGCCTTGAGCCTTGCACCTTGAGCCTTGTACCTGAATAGAAGTCTTTCATAACCGAACCTCGATGCCCTGCGCTGCCATAAACTGCTTGGCCTGCTGCACGGTGTATTCGCCGAAGTGAAAAATACTCGCGGCCAGCACCGCATCCGCTCCGCCTTTTTTTACGCCGTCGACAAGGTGTTGCAGATTGCCCACGCCACCGCTGGCGATCACAGGAATCTCCAGTGCATCGGTAATAGACCGGGTCAACGCCAGATCAAAACCGGTCTTTTGCCCGTCTCTATCCATGCTGGTCAGCAGGATTTCACCCGCGCCCAAGTCCTGCATCTTTTTCGCCCACGCCACCGCATCCAGGCCCGTGGCATTGCGTCCACCGTGGGTGAATACTTCCCAGTGTCCCGGTGAAACCTGCTTGGCATCGATCGCCACCACGATGCACTGCGAACCATAACGTCCGGCAGCATCGGCGACCAATTGCGGATTGAGTACTGCGGAAGTATTGATGCTGACCTTATCCGCCCCGGCATTCAACAAATTGCGCACGTCACCCACTTCACGCACCCCGCCACCCACGGTCAAGGGAATGAACACCTGCGAGGCGACCTGTTCGATGATGCGAAAAATAATTCCCCTATCGTCCGAGCTTGCGGTGATGTCGAGGAAGGTCAGTTCGTCCGCGCCTTGCTCATCGTAACGGCGCGCGATTTCCACCGGATCACCGGCATCGCGCAGTTCGACGAAGCTTACTCCTTTAACGACTCTGCCAGCCGTCACATCGAGACAAGGGATGATGCGCCTGGCGAGCATGAGTCAGCGCGCTGCTCCGGTCAGTTTATCAGCCCCGGTCAATTCATCGGCCAGAGCCTGCGCAGCCTTGAAATCCAGCGTGCCTTCATAAATCGCACGACCGGTGATCGCGCCGGTGATGCCTTCAGACCGCACCGCACACAGAGCGCGCACGTCATCCAGATTGGTGATGCCGCCGCTGGCGATCACCGGAACGTGCAGCGGCCTTGCCAGTTCAACGGTGGCAGGAATATTCACGCCGGACAACATGCCGTCGCGTCCGATGTCGGTGTATATGACCGCTTCCACGCCGTATCCCTCAAAGCGGTGAGCCAAATCGGCGACATCATGCCCGGTCAATTTGGACCAGCCATCCACGGCCACTTTGCCCCCTTTGGCATCCAGACCCACCATGATGTGTCCGGGGAAAGCGTCGCAGGCTTCATGCAAAAAGCCCGGCACTTTTACTGCGGCAGTACCGATGATGATGTAAGTCACGCCGATGTCGAGATAGCGCTCGATGGTTTCCAGATCACGTATGCCTCCGCCCAGTTGCACCGGCACATCCAAACCCACCGCTTCGATGATGCTGCGCACGGCGGCCTCGTTCTTCGGCTTGCCGGCGAAAGCGCCATTCAGATCCACCAGATGCAAGCGGCGCGCCCCTTCCGCCAACCAATGTTTTGCGGTAGCGGCGGGGTCTTCCGAAAACACCGTGGCATCTTCCATCACGCCTTGTTTGAGGCGCACACAATGACCGTCTTTTAAATCAATCGCAGGAATTATTAGCATATGAGTATGTTAAAAATTTAAGGATTCCATTGCATAAAGTTTTGCAGCAGTTTCAGCCCTGCTGTGGAGCTTTTTTCCGGATGAAATTGTACTGCAAACAAATTATTTTTCGCCACCGCGCACACGAATGATTGCGGATATTGGCTGGTCGCCTGCACCAATGATGCATCTTGCGGCTGCACATAGTAGCTGTGAACGAAATAGAAACGCGCATCCTGCTCTATGCCATCCCACAACGGATGCTGCCCGTGATGAACCTGATTCCAGCCCATGTGCGGCACCTTGAGTTTATTGCCCTGCTCATCGTGCATATGACTGGCAAAGCGCACCACCTTGCCATGCAAGATGCCCAATCCGTCCACGTTGCCCTCGGCGCTGTGCTCGAACAACATTTGCAGGCCGATACAAATACCGAGAAAAGGTCTGCTGCGAGCGGCATCCAGCACCGCATCGCGCAAACCGCGTGCATCCAGTTCACGCATGCAGTCGGGCATCGCGCCTTGTCCGGGGAATACCACGCGCTTGGCATTTGCAATCACGTCTGCATCATCTGTGACGACGATTTCTGCCGTGGGAGCCACATTGCGCAAGGCCTGTTCGACCGAGCGCAAGTTGCCCATACCGTAGTCGACTACCGCGACATCAACCATGATGTGAGCCTCTTAAAATCCATATTTCATCCCAACTGATGGAACTGCTAGCCATTCCACTAAGTTGCCAAAAAACGGCAACCAAGTGGCTGGTTATGCTGCGTTGCGGAAAAAATTGCTTGCTTACATATAAACCATATGCGGCGCGGCGAAATTGTTTCCGCGCCTTGCATTTGGGCGAACTCTGAATTTTTAGAGGCTCCCATAATTTATTTTTATAGTGTTCCCTTGGTGGAAGGCATTACGCCGACCATACGCGGATCCAGCTCCAACGCCATGCGCAGCGCGCGGCCAAATGCCTTGAAAATGGTTTCGGCCTGATGGTGGGCATTGTTGCCCGCCAGATTGTCGATGTGCAATGTCACCAATGCGTGATTGACGAAACCCTGAAAGAATTCCTTGATCAGATCCACATCAAAATCACCGACGCTGTCGCGCACGAATTGACAATTGAACACCAAGCCGGGGCGGCCGGAAATGTCCAGCACCACGCGAGACAAGGCCTCATCCAAGGGTATGTAAGAATGGCCGTAGCGGCGCAAACCTTTCTTGTCTCCTACTGCCTGATTGAACGCCTGACCCAGCGTGATGCCGATGTCTTCCACAGTGTGATGTGCGTCAATATGCAGGTCGCCCTTGGCCAGAATATTGATATCCAGCAAGCCATGCCGGGCGATCTGATCGAGCATGTGATCGAGAAACGGCAGTCCGGTATCAAATTTGGCCTTGCCGCTGCCATCCAGATTCAACTCGATATTAATCTGGGTTTCCAGGGTGTTGCGTGAAACTTTCGCGCTACGCATGATTTGGCCCTATGCGGATTGAATAATGGTTTCTTGTAATGCAGCAATAAATCTCATGTTCTCGTCCGGCTTACCTACTGTCACACGCAAACAATCTTTCAACATCGGGTGCCCGCCGTTCAAGTTCTTGATCAGCACCCCGCGCTGTTTCAAACCGTTGAATATCTCAGTCGCATCCGCAACGCGGAACAGCAGGAAATTCGCCTCGCTGGCGTATACCTTTACACCGGCGATCTCGCTCAACTGCCGGTACAGTTTTGCACGATCCCGCTTGATTTGTTCCGCTTGTTGCAACAGCACATCATGATGCGACAACAGTTTTTCGGCTACCAATTGCGGCAATACACCGACATTATACGGCAAGCGCAGCTTTTCCAATTGCCCTAACCACGCCGCGCTGCCCGCCAGAAAACCGAGGCGCAACCCGGCCATGCCGAGCTTGGAAAAAGTACGCATCACCAGCAGATTCGGATAACGCGCCAAGTGCGGAATAAAACTATCGCTGGCAAAGGCATAATAGGCTTCGTCCACCACCACCAGACCCGGCGATGACTGGATGATCTGCGCCATTGCATCCGCCGAAAACAGATTGCCGGTGGGATTATTCGGATAAGCCAGGAAAGTCAACGCGGGTCGTTCACGCTTGATCGCCGCAAGTGTCGCAGCCAGGTCCAAAGAAAAGTCCGTTGCCAACGGTACACCCACATAACGCATACCGGTGAACGCCGCGATCATCTTGTACATCACGAACGATGGCTCCACGCTGAGCAGTACCGCGCCCGGCTTATTGAGGGCCATCGCCAGCATCTGGATCAACTCGTCCGAGCCGTTGCCGAGCAACACCTCCATCCCCTGCGGCAAGCCGGTCACGCCACGGATCTTTTCCTTGAGTGAAACAGCACCGGGATCGGGATAACGGTTGATGGCAGCAGCAGCGACCGCCTCGGCGATTTCGCCGCGCAATGCAGTCGGCACGAGATAGGGATTCTCCATCGCATCCAGCTTGATGTAACCGGAACTTTCCGGCACATGATAAGCATGCAGGTCAAGAACTTCCTGGCGCAGTAGCGCGGCCGCGAGAGAAGATGCCGAAATGGAAGACATGAAACGGAATAAAACACAGAGTAATAACAACGGCGCGAAGCTTATCACATTGCAGCGAACTGATGCCTGAGGACTTGTTTATTGTGTGCCGCTGCGTGGCAAGTAATGTCAATTTCGCGGCACAGCCGTGACAGATCCTCTGCCTTCTCCCCTCTGCCCCGCGCCTGCTGCCCTCAACTCAAAGCACACCTTTCCCGGCTGATTGCTGGCCAAGGTCAGCCGATAGCCCAGTTGTTCGGCCCATCGAGCGGCTTGGTACAGGCCTATCCCCAGGCCATTTCCAGAGACGACGGCACCTCGCAACAAATTTTCTGTGATGTTTTCCGGAACAGGATCGCCGCTGTCGCAGGCAATCATGCGCAGTGGATCCGGTTGAATTTCGATAGAAATAGTTATGCCCGGCTCTGATTGGCGTTTTCTCACTGCATTATCGATCAGGTTGTCGATTATGCAATCGAACAGCGCAACGGGAATATTCTTGTCCGGCAAGTTATCCGGCGCATGCCAGACTATAGTCCGATACTGGTTGCGCAGCCGCACTGCGTTCCACCATGCGTTCAGGGCAAGTTGCGGGGTTTCGCTCTCCAGCAGCGGTTGCCGCAATTTGATCAATGTCATCTCGATCCGCTGGGTAAGCAGAGGAAGTTGTTGTTGCAACAATTGTTGCGACCGTTCTTCGCGGCTTTGTGCGATGGTGGTGAGCGAGAGCAGCGATTGCAGCATGTTTTTCAAGTCATGGGTGAGGCGCGACCCTGTCTCATACACGGCTTGCAAACGCGTGATGTCGCGCAGGCTTTGTTCGCGCTGTTTAGCCTGATAGAAATAACCGATCAGTTGCACGAGCAGATGTATATGCAGCAACAGGGTGGGGTTGAGCGATTGCCTGGAATATAACGTCATGCGCAATTCACCTGCTTGCACCACCGCCGCGTGTTGGCTGAATTGTCCGAGCTGTCCGGTGCCGCCAAGTGATTGCCAGGACAAGCCGGACAACCACGACAAATCTTCCAGCAATTTAACGGCGCGACGCAGATAGGATGTCGCATCAGGTTCGCGCTGAGCTGCTTCGGTCAGCTGGGTGAGCCAATCTTCAAACGGGGTGCCAACATTCAACAGATAGCGCGAGAACATGGCTTGCAGGCCGCTGAAACCGAAGCGCGGACTCCAGAATCCACCAAGCGCCAGCAGCACCAGCCCGATCAGGAACAGGGTGCGCAACAATGCATCGAAATAATCAAGCCGCGCCAGCGTCATGAAGGCGAGACTGCCGAGCACCACCAGCGTCAGCAACATGAACAGCAGCAAGCTGTATATGAAGTCCACCGCCTGACTGGTTTCGGTAGGCTTATTGTTAATTGGCAGAACCGCCATGGCCAATATCAGCAACGGCAATACATTTTTTATCAGGAAGCGCCCTGCCTCAATGGAGGATTGAGCCTCAAATAAATTCGGCACCACCCAGAGCAGCAAAACTGCCAGCAAATAGACGATCAACGACAGGTATAACAGGCGCGACCAACGGTCACGAAAAACGAATACGCGCGCACCAACCAAGCCAAACAGACCGGTCAGCCAAAAAGCGATTGCCCACCAGTTCAGCCAGAAGATCGCCACTATGGACGCCAACATGAGGAACACAAGCGCGCCACGCCCCACTTCGCGCTCGCCGCGCCACAGCGGCTGCCAGAGCAGGAACAGGCCAAGGTGAGCCAGCAGCAACGGATGCACCCAAGGATTTTTAACTCCGAGCAACAGCGCACCATGCAATAGCCCGATCATCGCCAGCAACAACCAGCGTCCGGTACGCAAGCGATTTCCGATGTTCAGTGTCAGCATTTCGTCACCATCCTGTCAACATTTCGTCAAAAATATTGTTATCCAGTCACACCCAGCCTGTTTCAAACCTGTCTGAGCATCCATCTGCCGGATTTTTATTTTGTGCATCTGTTTGATTCAACTGGATTACTTCCCGCACGGAAAGACAAAATCGGATTTCATTGTTTCTTTGGCACAGCGCTTGCTGTAATCACGGTGCAGCAAACATAATATAGGAGACTATCACAATGAAACGCAATCAATCCGGTTTTACCTTAA
>JADGRM010000168.1 GCA_017880945.1 Gallionella sp.
ATGTTGGCAGTGCCGCTGCAGGTGCCGGAAACGGAGAAGTTTATTGAGCCGCCTTGTTGAACTGACGCCTTCATTCCACTTTGGAGCGGGAATGACAGGGTTGAGCTCACGGGTCCTGTACCACCTCCACCTCCACCCCCACCTCCGCCGCACCCGGTGAGTAAAAACGTGAAAAGAACGATCAAACCGATACCGCATCGTGTCGATTTTTGTAATAGATTTTCTATCTGCATGATCGCTCCCTGTTGCAATTTGTAGCGTTGATAAAATAATTGTTGTAAAAACGATGTGACTTTACTCCCACCAAATCGGTTGTCAATTAATCTATAACCTACTTAATTTACTTGGGTATCAAGGGAAATATAAAGGTGTTCGACCGTCTGCAACTGGCACCAAGCAGCACTTCATAGTATCAAGTTCGACTCCCCAAAGCGGACCTTCACCGTAGGCCGAAATTGGCACATCTCAGACTATCAAACGCAGCGCGTGCAACGCACTCTACAATAGTTCACTTTTTATTGCGAAATGTAATCAGGCCATCGCCCCGTTGATCGAAATGATCTGCCCCGAAATATAAGAGGCGCGATCCGAGGCGAGGAATGCGATCAGGTCGGCTACTTCTTCGGGTCGTCCGGCGCGTTTCATCGGCACCATGCTGTTGATGGCTTCCTTGGGGAAAGCCGACTCGGACATCGGTGAAGCAATGATCCCCGGTGCCACGGCATTGACGGTGATGCCACGGCTGGCGAGTTCCAGCGCCAGTGATTTGGTTGCTCCATGCAGTCCCGCTTTGGCTGCGGCATAATTGACCTGGCCGCGATTGCCCATCACTGCCGCCAATGAAGACAGGTTGATGATGCGCCCCCAGCGTTTGCTTATCATCGGCATCAGCAGCGGCTGTGTGACATTGAAAAATCCATTCAGCGTAACGTCGATCACGCTGGTCCATTGTTCGGGACGCATGCCGGGCATTACCGCGTCGTCGTGTATGCCGGCGTTGTTCACGATGATCTGGATGGCTCCATCGGTGAGCAAATTGTCCAGTGCCGTCTTGGTCGCCTGGGCATCGGTGATGTCGAAAGCGACCGCAGCGGCGGCACCCCCGTTGGCAATGATTTCTGCAGCGAGTTGCCGGGCATGCTCAAGATTTTTATTCGCATGCACGATCACCTGGCAGCCATCCTTGGCAAGTTGACGGCACACCGCCGCACCGATGGCACCGCTGCCGCCCGTTACCAATGCGCGTTTCATGATGTGGCCCCGCTTGCATTCCCCGTTGCATTCAGGGCTGCATCGAGTACCACCAGGGCGCGCCCGGCCAGCAGTTCCTGATCGCCTATGTGAATGCTGAAAGAATAAGTCACTCCGTTATCTCCGGCCATCAATTGTTCCGCCTCGATCTGTAAATCCTGTGCAAAGTCGCTGAGGTATTTTACCCGCGCAACCACATCGCGCACGCTCACCAGCAGACCCGCGCGAGGACGCTGACCGACCAGACCGGTGAGACCGCCATGCACAGCCATGGCCTGTGCGGCAAATTCGATTCCGCTCAGCGCATGCACTTTGCCGTGGTGCGCCAGGGGATTGTCAGGGTTGCGATGGCTTTGCACAGTGCAGGTGATGTGTGTCGGGTCCCAGTGTGTCACGCCGGCCAGCAGGCACATGTCGCCCGTGTGAGGAATCAGTGCCTGTATTTCAGAGCGTCCGATCAGCATGGACGAACCACGACATCAAGCTGGTTGCCGGCAATGTAGTCAAAATAAATTCTGTCCGGGATGATTTTGTCCTGAGTCTGGGTTTTTTCCGAAGTCAGGGTGGCCAGGGCGGCGAGTAGTGGCAGGCTGCGTGCGGCGGGTGTGCCGATTCGCATGGCCTCCAGTTCAGCATTAGCGACGGATGTGCTGGCATTGCTCTTGCGGCTGATGCCAATCTCCAGCTCGGCCAGACTGCGATTGGTCTTTTTGCCGGCCAGTACCAGGGCAACACCAAAAGTTGCGCTGATCGGCCGTGCCGCATGTAGCGGTAGCGGGTAGGTGGCATCATAGGCAATGAGCACCACGGCATTCCCGCTTGCCAGTGTTTGTGTGGCGGCTTCGATCAGCCCGGCGACGAAGCTCTCGTCGTAGCAGGCCAGACTGGTGGATGGCTCCATGGATTTGGTTGCGATCGACCAATAACCGGAAGGCGCGTTGTGTACTGAGTTGTGGAAACGTGTCGGTGAAACTTCGCGGCCATTATTGGCCAGCATCTCGAAAATGCAATGCATGTTCTCGCCATCGCCTGCGGAGGAGGCAAAGATGGCAGGCAGCTCAGCCGCATTGCGTTGCGCGTTGACAATGGCTTCGAGGCCAACCGCCAACGAGACCTTGACCGGCAATCCGGTACGGCGACGTTCGGCGGGGGGCAACAGATCGCCGGGCGGTATCACAACGGATGCATCAATATAAGGGGCAGCCCCCGTCAACACTGGTTGACTGGCCTGCCAGCCATTCAGCCCCGGCCCGACTATGCCGACGCCTTCAACGAAAACCTTCATCGCTCGGCCCTTTTCAACATCCGGCCAAATACCAGGCTGCAATTGCTGCCGCCGAACCCCAGCGAATTGGAAAGCACAAAATTTAAGGTTTGCTGTTTGTTCTTTAGCAGGTATGCGCTCTTCAATGTTGGATCGATGTGCTCGGTGTTCAGGCCGCCGGGCATGAAGCCGTGTTGTATGCACAGCGCGGAGATGATCGCCTCGGTGACTCCCGCCGCGCCGAGCAGGTGTCCGGTCGCACCTTTGGTGGAGCTGCACGGCGTGTTGCCGCCGAAGGTGTTGAACACCGCCTTATCCTCGGCTGCATCATTCGCTTTGGTGCCGGTGCCGTGAAGATTGATATAGTCGATGTCGCCAGGCGTCAGTCCTGCGGCTTGCAGCGCCGCCTGTATCGCCAGCCGCGCACCCGCACCTTCGGGATGCGGTGAGGACATGTGATAGGCATCGCTGCTCTCGCCCACGCCGAGCAACATCACGGCGTCGGGGACGGCCAGAGGTGAATTCATCAGGGCAGATGTTTTTTCCAGCAACACGAAACCGGCAGCTTCGCCGATGGAAATGCCATCGCGCTCTGTATCGAACGGGCGGCAAGGGCGGCTGGATACCAGCCCCAACGAATTGAATCCGTACAGTGTGGTCAGACACAACGAATCAACACCGCCGACGATGGCGGCATCGCACAGCCCGGCCTGAATCATGCGCGCAGCACTACCAAATACTTTGGCGGATGAGGAGCATGCGGTCGATACGACCATGGCCGGTCCGGCGAGATCAAGCACACGTTGCACGAAATCAGCCACCGAGTAGCAACTGTGTGAACCCGCATAGTTGAAACTTTCGGGCAAGGCACCGGTTTTCGGGTCACGGTGCCGATAGGCAAGTTCGGTGTCCAGGATGCCGGAGGTGCTGGTACCCAAAAACACGCCGATGCGCTCGCGGCCGTAACGTTGCCGTGCCGCTGCAACCGCTTCGGTAAAATTGTCCTGTGCCAAACCGAGTTGCGCGAGGCGATTGTTGCGGCAATCGTAAGCGGCAAGGTCGGCGCGCACCGGCAGATCCTCCAGACCACTGACGCGCCCGACATAAGTGTCCAGATCGACATCGAGAAAATCACAACGCTGCAGCCCAGAGCGTCCTTTAAGCAAGGCGTCAAGCGTCGCAGGAACTCCCGTTCCCAGCGGTGATGCAAGGGTGAATGCACTTAATCGAAGGGGTTGCAAATGAATTTCTTTCCAAGAACTGCCTGAGCTTACCGGCGCGAATTTTAACAGAAAGACGCTTGATATTGGCTTCTAATGCCGCTTTCACCAAGCATAGGGCAAGGCGGCATCTGTTTTGGATTAAAGCTTGCCGATAGGGTTGCAGGCAGTTTGCAGTGCAACGGATTTCAGATTGAGCGTCTGGAGACGCTCAAGCAAACGCGGCAATACATCCAGAATGATCGGCGATGCGCTATGTGTCTGAATAGATCGACCGTCGTGCAACAGCAATATGTCGCCGGCTGCAAGGCCGCGTTGCAGCCGTTGCAAAACCGGCTCTGCAGATTTTGCAACGGTGTCGTAACCGCGCCGAGTCCAGTTGGTGTAGCGCAGGCCCGCGCGCTCAACCATCGGGGCGAGGAAGGGGTTGCGGAAGCCCATCGGCGCGCGAAAGAATACCGGGGCAACGCCCGTGGTCGCGTGGATTGCAGTTTGGGCTGAGTCGATTTCGTGTTGCAAGGCACCCGGCCCGAAAAAGGCAAATGCATGAGGGTGGCTGTTCGTGTGGTTTTCCACGCTGTGCCCGCGCCTGATGATTTCACGGGCCAGTTCCGGGTATGCGATGACTTTGTTGCCTATGCAGAAGAAGCTGGCCTTGGCCCCGTATTGATCGAGCAGATCAAGTACTTGGGGCGTGACGATGGGATCGGGTCCATCATCAAAGGTGAGCGCCACTTCTCCGCGCAGTGCAGCCGCTGCGGGAAGACGTATCATGTTCGGCCCGAGCAGGCGGCTGCCGGGCCACATGACTACCGTCGCCAGGATCAGCAGGTGATTCACAATGACCGCGCCAAGCGTCCACTGCCAGATTGCGGGATTCAGCACGGTCAGCACTGCGCAAAATACATGTAACCCCGTGCTCAATAGCAGCAGCGGAGTGGCACGCCACAGCGGTAACTGAATATGCTTTGCAGCGGTTGGGTGGCCTTTGCCAGGCGCAGCAGGGGGTGGAG
>JADGRM010000169.1 GCA_017880945.1 Gallionella sp.
CTTCCCCAGCCCATCTGATCTACCAGCCAGCCCGCCGTGGCATTGACGAAGGTGCGCGGCACGGCGGCAAGGCTGGTGAACAGCGCGAACTGGGTGGCGGTGTAAGCGGGATGGGTGGTGTGCGCGATGTAGGCAACAAAGGCCGCCGTGCCCAGCCCCACGCCGAAAGCTTCCAGGCCGATCACGAATGCGAGTTGGGCGAGATGTAGAGTAGACACTTCGGCATGCGCTCCCTGCATCGCCAGCCAGTAAAAACCGAAGATGGATATCACCTGCACCACGCCGAACAACCACAGCGCGCGGTTGATGCCGAGCCTCAACATCCAGATGCCGCCGATCAGCGCGCCGGTCACTGCCGGCCACAGCCCGGCATTCTTGGCGATCAGGCCGATCTGCGTTTTGCTGAAACCCATGTCCAGATAGAACGGTGTGGCCAGCGCGGTGCTCAAGCTGTCACCGAGTTTGTAGAAGAACAGGAATGCCAGGATCAGCAGCGCACTTTGCCAGCCTTTGCGCGTGATGAATTCGCGGAACGGCTCGACCACCGCATCGCGCAACGTCTTGGGTACGTTGACCGCGAGCGGCTCGTTGACCAGCAGCGTCATCGCGATGCCGGGCAGCATGAACAGCGCGGTGATGATGAACACCATGTTCCAGGGCAGATGATCGGCGAGAATCAGCGCCAGCGAGCCGGGTATCAGTCCGGCGATGCGATAGGCGTTGACGTGTACCGCATTGCCCAGCCCGAGTTCGTAGTCCAGCAGCAACTCCCGGCGATACGCATCCAGCGCGATGTCCTGCGTGGCGCTCAGGAAAGCCAGCAGCGTGGCGAGCATGACGATGATGCCCAGATCATTCTGCGGCGAGAAACCGCCCAGTGACGCCATCACCAACAGCAGCGCGACCTGGGTGAGCAGCATCCAGCCGCGCCGCCGCCCCAGTATCGGCACCACATAGCGATCCAGCAAAGGCGACCAGAGGAATTTCCACGTGTAGGGGAACTGGATCAGCGCAAACGCGCCGATGACTTTGAGATCGATGTGCTCGGTGCGCAGCCAGGCGGGAACCAGATTGAGCAGCAGATACAGCGGCAGACCGGAAGCGAATCCGGTGAACACGCAGATCAGCATGCGGCGGGTGAAGAGTTGTTGCCAGATGGTCACAAAGCCCCCCTCACAACTACTGCGCTTGGTGATACTGCGTCGAAATGCGACTCAAAATCCGTGGTCGCGTAGCGACAGATACCGCATACATTCCGGTTTTTCGCCGCATTTCTCCTTGTCTGACCTGCGCTCGTAACGTTGTGCGGAGGGCTTTGACGTTCATCAAATCATATCCCACGCTGAAACCGATACACCGCGGTGCTGCCGAGCAGATTGGGCAACACCTTCACTTCGCTGTTACCCGTCATCACACGACGCTCGAGCACGGCCACATGATGGCCGCGGCAAAACTCTTCGAAGTCGTGCAAGGTACACAAATGGATGTTCGGGGTGTCGTACCACTGGTAGGGCAGATCGCGGGAGACCGGCATGTTGCCGGCCAGCACGTTGACGCGATTCTTCCAGTATCCGAAATTGGGGAAGCTGACGATGCCCTCGCGTCCGACGCGCAGCATCTCCTGTATTAGCGGCTCGGTGTGGCGTGTGGCTTGCAGAGTCTGCGACAGCATCACGTAATCGAAAGAATTGCTTTCAAAATCCGCGAGCCCGGATTCCAGATCGTTCTGGATCACGTTCACGCCATTGGCGATGCACGACAGAATATCGAGATCGCTGATCTCGACGCCGTAACCCCGCACCGCGCGGGTTTCCTTGAGGTAACGCAGCAGGCTGCCGTCGCCGCAACCCAGGTCGAGCACCGTCGCGCCATTCGGTATCCACGCGGCGATCGCGGCGAAATCCGGACGCGCAGCGGCAAATCGTGCGGTATCGTTCTTCATCATTTGGACGCCTCATTTACTGATGTGTGATGAGAATTTGATGCGTAGTTTCGGTGTCCGGCTGCGCTCGCGGACGGTCGCATCCCCACTTCGCGGGGCCCCTGCTTCCTGCTCATTTGCCACACTCCCTGGCAATCTTGTCGAGATAGGTGCGCATCACGTCCAGATAGTACGGATCCTGCATCAGGAAGGAATCATGGCCGTGTGTCGAGGTGATTTCCGCATAGCTGACGTTGCGGCGGTTGTGCAACAGGGGCCGCACGATCTCGCGCGAACGCTGCGGCGAGAAGCGCCAGTCGGTCGTGAACGAGATCACCAGGAAACTCGCCTTGGCGCGCGCGAATACCGGGTTAAGGTCTCCGCCTGAATCATGCGCAGGATCGAAATAATCCAGCGCCTTGGTCATCAGCAGATAGGTGTTGGCATCGAAGTAAGAGGCGAACTTGTCACCCTGATAGCGCAGATAAGATTCGATTGCGAACTCGATCTCATAGCCGTAATTGAGTTGCCCGGTGTGCAGATCGCGCCCGAATTTATCCGCCATCGCATTATCTGACAGATAGGTGATGTGCCCCAGCATGCGCGCCAGTCTCAGGCCGCGCGTCGGCACCACGTTGTGCTGGTAATAATTGCCGCCGTGAAAATCCGGGTCCGTGAGGATCGCATTGCGCGCCACATCGTTGAACGCGATGTTCTGTGCGGTGAGGCGCGGCGCGGCAGCGATCGCGAAGACATGGCGAACCCGATCGGGATATGACAGCGACCATTGCAACGCCTGCATCCCGCCCAGGCTGCCGCCGATCACCGCGGCGAATTGACGAATGCCGAGCCTGTCCGCGAGTCGTGCCTGCGACGCCACCCAGTCTTCCACTGTGATGACAGGGAAGCTCGCGCCGTAAGGCTGTCCGGTTTCCGGATTGGGGGAAGACGGCCCGGTCGAGCCATGGCAGCCGCCGAGATTGTTCAACCCGATGACAAAGAATTTGTCGGTGTCTATCGGCTTGCCGGGACCGACCATGTTGTTCCACCAGCCGATGTTCTTCAGGTCGTCGGCGTAATAGCCGGCGACGTGGTGATGACCGGACAGCGCATGGCAGATCAGGATCGCGTTGGACTTGTCGGCGTTCAGCGTGCCGTAGGTCTCGTAGACCAGTTCATAGCGTGGCAGCACCGCGCCGCTGCGGAAAATAAGCGGGGTATCAAATGATGCGCGTTGCGCGCTGACGATGCCGATGCTATTCGATGCGCTCAAAATATTCGCTCCAAAAACAAAAACCCGTTCAGCTTTCGCGGGACGGGTTGCCTCGCTTTAGCTGGTATGTTTTAAGTGCCCCGCAAGCTGATGTCAAATCGGCACTGATGAAACTACTGATGAAGCCCCCTAGCCATCTGGCTAAGCTGCAAAAGCCGCAGCAAGCCATTGGTTATAGCCATTCGACTAAACGAGCAAACAACACTCGTTAAGTCGCTGGTTATGACACGTAGTTTCCGTGTTTTACGAATCGCTGTCAATCGGCTCCCAACATTGGCTCTAGGAGTTGAGGCGATCCAGCAATTCGCGGATCTTCATCGGGTCGTCGGCGCGCAATATCTTCTGTGTCAGGCTGGCGATTCCCGGCAGGCTGGTGGTCAGCACGCGCTGCTTGATACTCGGGACTTGTGCCGAGAACATCGAAAACTGGCGCAGGCCGAAACCCAGCAACAGCCGCGTATAGGCCAACTCGCCGGCCATCTCGCCGCACACCGAGACCGGCACGTTAAACCTGTTGGAAGTGCCGATGATATGCGCGAGCAAGCGCAACACGGCGGGATGCAGCGGGTCGTAGAGATGCGCGACCTCTTCATCGGTGCGGTCTATCGCCAGGGTGTACTGGATCAAGTCATTGGTGCCGATGGACAGAAAGTCCAGCTTCTTGACGAACACACTGAGCGCCAAAGCCGCGGCGGGAATCTCGATCATGCCGCCGATCTTCACCTCGCGGTCGTACGGTATGCCTTCATCGTCCAGGCTTTGCTTGGTCGCGGCGATGAACTGCAAAGTCTGGTTGAGCTCCGATACACCGGACAACATTGGTATCAGCAATTTGACGTTGCCGTAATGCGTGGCGCGCAACAGCGCGCGTATCTGGGTGCGGAACAATTGCGGTTCAGACAGGCAAAAACGGATCGCGCGCAGCCCCAGCGCCGGATTATTGGCCACGCGCTTGGTTCCGCTCAGTTGCTTGTCCCCGCCCAGATCGAAAGTGCGTATCGTGACGGGTTGGCCTTCCATGCCTTCCGCCGCCGCGCGATACGCTTCGAACTGTTCTTCTTCATCCGGCAAGTGGTCGCGGTTGAGGAACAGGAATTCGCTGCGAAATAAGCCGATTCCGGTCGCGCCATTCTCCTTCACTTCGGCAATGTCCTCCGGCTTTTCGATGTTGGCGTGCAATTCGATGATCGTACCGTCCAGGGTGTTGGCACGCGCGGTGCGCAGCCGCTTGAGTTTCTTGCGCTCCAACTCCCATGCGCTCTGGCGCAGCTTGTATTCGGCGAGTATCAGTTTGTCCGGATTGACGATCAGCACACCCTGCTCGCCGTCCAGGATCAGCAGATCGTCTTCGCGGATCAGTTCGCGCGCGTGATGCAGACCCACCACGCACGGCGTGCTCAGGCCGCGCGCGACGATCGCGGTGTGCGAAGTCGCGCCGCCCACATCGGTGATGAATGCCGCATATTGATGCGGTTTGAACAGAATCAGATCGGC
>JADGRM010000170.1 GCA_017880945.1 Gallionella sp.
GTTGGAACAGCGTGGCGATGTGATGGGCCCGTTGGCCAACGAAATGCTGGTGAACTTGCAGCATGTCGAGCATGGGTTGAATGCTTTTTTCAACGATGCGGCCAAGCGTGACGTGTTGACCGAATTGTTGCGCCTGTTGAGCCAGATACAAGGCGGTTTCCGCATCTCATCCCTTACTCATGCGGAGCAATTGTTGACTTCCGTTCAAGATCGGGTGCGCCGTTTTGCCCGGAGCAGCGACACCCCCAAGGCTGCGGAAAGGTACGCTCTGGCCGATGCGTTAAGTGCGCTGGAAAACTACATGCAGCATTTGACGCACGGGCAGGCAGGCGATGTCTGGCGCTTGGAAGAGTCCCAGTCCGAAATGATCAAGCTGGATCAGGCCCCCGAACCGGCAGTGGCGGCTCCAGTAGTAACAGCTCAGGCCGCGCAGCAACCCCAGGTTTCGATTGCGGCGGTAACGCCCCCCCCGGTCAAACAACCCCAGGTTATCACGCCGATAGAAGTCATCCCGGCCGCGCCGCCACATGTTGCCGCCCCACTGGAATTCGCGCCGGCCGAGAAGTCCCAGGTTTCAGCTCCGCTGGAATTTACCCCTGCCGAAAAACCCGAGGTTGCCGCGCCGCTGGAATTTTTCCCGGTAGAGAAACCACAGGTTTCAGCGCCGCTCGAAGCCGCCCCGGTTGAGTCTGCGCGCGAGCCACTGCAGGTAATCGCTCCGATAGAAGTCATCAAAATCGAACCTCCCCCGGATTACAAGGCGATGCAAGCCCAGTCGGAAGAAGACCAGGAGCTGCTCGATATATTTCTGGAGGAAGCACGGGAAGTGCTGGCCACCATACGCTCCAATCTGGATACTTGCCGATCACACCCTGACAATCACGAGGCATTAGTGACCATACGGCGCGGTTTCCATACGCTCAAGGGCAGCGGAAGGATGGTCGGCCTGATGGATCTGGGCGAGGTCGCCTGGAGCGTCGAGCGTGCCTTGAACAAGTGGCTACAGGACAACAAACCGGTCACCCCGGGATTGCTGCAATTCATCGACGCGGCTGTGCAATCTTTCGCCGGTTGGGTTGAGATGCTTGGCAAACAAGGTACAGCAGACATCGAGGCGGCCGATCTGGTGGCGGCGGCAAAACAGATCGAGGGCGGAGTTGATGTGGGAATGCCAGAGACCATTTCAACATCGGCACTCGTGCCTGAGTCCGCCGCTGAATCCGAACCGGCACCTTCGGAGGGTGCCGTGTCGGGGGGGAACATCATGTCCCCAGGGTTGTTCAATATTGCCAGCACAGAGGCCAAGCAAAATGCGGCGATTCTGCGCCAACAGTTCGAGGTGCTGCGTGCGGCAGTGCCGCCGGTGGTAAATTATGATTTCATGCGCGCCGCACACACGCTGGCGGGAGTGAACCGCACCATGGGATTTGCCGCAGTGGTGGAGTTGGCCAGCGCACTGGAAAGTTGGCTGGAAGCGCGCTTGGGCCAGGTTTTCACACTGAATGACGGCCAATTGCTGTTGCTGGATGACTCTATCGTAGCGCTGAATGGAATGGTGCAGAGCATAGGTGACCAGCAAATACCCGAGATGCGCAGCGATCTGGCCGGCCAGCTATTGGCTGACAAGGACAACCTCGGCGTATTGATGGAGGCATTCGGCTTGCCGGAAGCAAATTTGCAAGCCGAGCCGCAAATTCAGCAACCCGAAGTGCATATCGAAGCCGCTACAACTCAGGCAATCAACGTTAGCTTTGAAGACATGTTTGCAGGTATCGGCGTACCGGAGGCAGAGTCGCATGCCGCTCCGCAAACCGGGCAAGCCGAAACCCATGCCGAAGCGGATAAAACCCAGGCCAACGAGGACTTGTACGCGCAATTGTTGGCCGATATGGACAAGATCGGCGAGACAGCTGAAGCACCTGTCAAAGCTCCGGACGCAGCGTCACAAGATGCAGCGCTGCAATTGATGGTTGATGCGGACAGGATCGGCGAATCAGAAGAGCCGGCCGGGATCCCGGAAACGCCGCTGCAACCAACCACGCCTGCCCTGCAAGTTGAAGCGCTTGTCGAACCCGGTGAATTCGCGGCAAGCGAGGAATTGCCGGCTGACCAAGGCAGGCTCGACGAGGATGTTTTAGGTACGGTCAGCGAAACAGCGCCAGTGTTGCAGCCGATCGTGCGCACCATTGTGAAGCCGGCTGAAGAAGATGCGGAAGCGGAGAAGCCTCGGGTTTACGATGAGCTGGACGAACAACTTCTGCCGGTTTTCCTTGAGGAAGCCGACGAGTTGGGTCCGAAGATTGGTGAGGGATTGCGCGCATGGCGCGAAACTCCGCAGGACGAGCAGCAGGAACACTTGTTAAAACGCCTGTTGCATACCATGAAAGGCAGTTCGCGCATGGTGGGTGCGATGCGCATCGGTGAAATCGCCCATGAAATGGAGGACCGTGTCGCGGCCTCACATCGGCGCGATGAAGCCGGGTATTGGGACACGCTGGAAAGTGATTTTGATCTTATCACCGCTTTGCTCGAAGAGTTGCGTGGTGGCAAGCCGGTGGTTGTCGAGGCCAAACAAATGGCAACCCCGGCCGCAACCACGACTCCAAACCGGCGTGCATCAGATCAGCCCGCGGGGGTCGAACGCCGGGCCGACAGACGGGGAGAAGCACCTCTTGGCAACATGTTGCGCGTGCGTGCCGACGTGGTGGACAGATTGGTCAACGAAGCCGGCGAAATCAGCGTGGCTCGTTCGCGCATGGAAACCGAAATGCGTGTCTTCAAGGAAGGGTTGCTGGAGTTGACTGCCAGCGTTATACGCCTGCGCCAGCAATTGCGTGAGGTGGAAATCCAGGCGGAAAGCCAGATGCAGGCGCGCGTCTCGTTGGCAAAAGATAATGTGGAACAATTCGATCCGCTCGAATTCGACCGCTTCACCCGCTTGCAGGAGTTGACGCGCTTCATGAATGAGAGCGTACATGACGTACAGACAGTACAGCAGTCGATGCTTAAACATCTGGACGAAACCGAGGCTGCGATGGTGGCGCAGGGGCGGCTTAACCGCGAGTTGCAACAGGGATTGATGAACGTGCGCATGGTGTCGTTCAATAGTATTACCGATCGTTTGTATCGCATCGTTCGACAAACCGGCAAGGAACTTAACAAACGCGCCAACCTTGAGTTGCAGGGCACGAATGTGGAACTGGATCGTAGCGTGCTGGAAAAGATGATTGCTCCGTTCGAACATCTGCTGCGCAATTCCATCGTGCATGGCCTGGAAAACGAACAGTTGCGAGCGCAGAGCGGCAAGCTGCCGATCGGCGAGATCCGTTTGAGCGTGCGGCAGGAAAGCAACGAAGTGGTATTCGAGTTCAGTGATGACGGCGCCGGTTTGAATTATCCGAAATTGCGTGAAAAAGCGATAGCTAATGGCACGATGCAGCCGGACGAAGATGCGAGCGAAGAACAATTGGCGCAATTGATATTCATGCCGGGACTTTCTACCGCGACCGAAATCACCGAGATCGCCGGGCGCGGCGTGGGCATGGATGTGGTGCGCAGCGAGATATCCGCATTGGGCGGGCGCATCGACGTCAGTTCGAAAAGCGGTCAGGGTACCCGGTTCGTCATTCATTTGCCGCTTACCCTGGCCGTTACGCAGATACTGATGGTGCGTGCGGGGAATGCGATCTATGCGATTCCCTCGGCCATGGTCGAGCAAGTCAGGCAGGTGAGATCGACAGATATGGACGCTCTCCATCGCGATCTGCAAGTCGAATGGCAGGGCAACGCTTACCCTTTTTACTTCTTGCCGCATATGCTGGGTGATATAGATGTGATCCTGCAAAATCAGCCGCGCAATCCGGTGCTGCTGCTGCGCAGCGGCGATCAGCGCATCGCTCTGCATGTTGATGAATTGCTGGGCAATCAGGAAGTGATGGTAAAAAATATCGGCCCGCAGCTGGCGAGATTGTCGGGAATTGCCGGAGCAACGGTGATGGGTGATGGCAGGGCGGTGTTGATCCTGAATCCGGTGCAGTTGGCTCAGCGTTCCGGCATTGCAAGCAAGGTAACTATCTTCATGCCGGAGATTAGCACAACAATAAGTTCCGATATCAAATCGGCCAAGGAGAGGGGCGTTAAATCGCAGTCAACCCAGCCGTTGATCATGGTGGTTGATGATTCCCTCACCGTGCGCAAGATCACCTCACGCATGCTGCTCCGCGCCGGTTATCAGGTGGTGACTGCAACGGACGGTGTGGACGCGCTGGAAAAGCTGGAAGAGTGCACCCCGAATGTGATGTTGCTGGATATCGAGATGCCGCGCATGGATGGTTTCGCGCTCGCCAGACAATTGCGCCGTGATCCCAGGACACACGATCTGCCGATCATCATGATCACTTCGCGCACCGCCGACAAGCATCGCGAGTACGCCATGCAACTGGGTGTCAACACCTACCTGGGCAAGCCATATCAAGAAGACGATCTGTTGCAGAATATCGCCGATTTTGTTGCGGTACATAAATTGGATGCCTAGCCTGTGCAATTGTGGGTAAATTTGACCAATTGCTTAATGCAGCACTTTGAGAATTGAATCCTTGCTAATCAAAAGTCAGAGTACACAAGATTGCCATGAAAAAAGATACATA
>JADGRM010000171.1 GCA_017880945.1 Gallionella sp.
CCAAACATCTGGATGCGCACAAAATCATCGAGGCGATCAACCCGGACAAGGACGTGGACGGCTTTCACGAAAAAAATGTCGGCGCGCTGGTGACCGGCGATACTCCCTTCCCCTCCTGCACACCGTATGGCGTGATGGTGCTGCTGGAAAAGACCGGCATCGCGATCGAAGGCAAACACGCCGTGGTCGTGGGGCGCAGCAACATTGTCGGCAAACCGATGGCGCTGATGCTGTTGCACAAGAATGCCACCGTGACGATCTGCACCTCCAAGACCGTTGATCTGGCCAAGCACACCCGCGATGCCGATATTCTGGTCGCGGCAGTGGGCAAGGCCAACTTCATCACCGGCGAGATGGTCAAGCCCGGCGCGGTCGTGATCGATGTCGGCATCAATCGCAACGCGGAAGGCAAGCTGGTCGGCGATGTGGACTTCGCCAGCGTCAAGGAAGTGGCCGGCTACATCACCCCGGTGCCCGGCGGCGTCGGCCCGATGACCATCACCATGCTGGTGGCAAATACCGTGCAGGCGGCGGAGCGCTTGTCCGAGCCAAATAAATAGCTGTCGACAAAAGACTAAAGTCGTATCGCACTATCAAGGCTTACATACTTTGTGACGATCATTCCGTTCGGACTGAGGTATCGAAGCCCAATCTGCACGCGGTTTGATCCTTCGACAGGCACCGAATATTCTGTGCTGAGCTTGTCGAAACAGCAGGGTGAGCGGATGTAATGACTGATGAAAACCGCAATAAAATAAAGTGTTGGTGCACACAATACGGGCTCATAGCCCGGTTGGCTGAAATAGTTGGCGGAAAAGAGTGGGAGTCGAACCCACCAAGAACCGACTGACGGCCCTTGCCAGATTTGAAGTCTGGCCGCCCCACCGGGGAACGCATCTCTTCCAATGTTTCTAAATGAATCAATTGAGCAGCAGCTAACAAATACTACCTCAAATCCTCAACGCAGGTGATGCGCGTCACCCGCACGCCGAGTGATGGCGCTGGCATCGAAAAACTCCAGTATCTGGATTGCCAGCTTGCGTCCGGTGCCGATACGGTTTCGGAACAGGGCCGCTGTAATCTTGTCATCCGGTTGATTGGCTGCGATTTCGCGGGCAATGGTAGCAAGCTGCTCAACCGATTGCGGCATAAAATAATGGTCGTGAGCCACCCGGTAAACTTCTCCCATCGCTGCCAGTTGCTGCAACAGCAGCCGCATGCGCGTTTCATCCACCTGCAAGGTGTTAGCCAGATCGCGCACCCTGGGCGGCTGAAACGGTTGATCCAGCAGCAGAGGTGCCACCTTGTGCCAGACGATCTGATCGACCGGTGAAAGCGTGATGCGATGCTCCGGCAAATGCAGCCAGGGCCCGCTTTGCATGATGCGCCCTTCGTCCCGCAATGTCCCAAGCATGCTGCCAAAGATAGCGCGTGCCAGACGCGGTGCCGCCAACTTGCGCAACCTGTTTGCATCCGGTCCGAGCATATCGGGTGAAAGCTTGTGCGCTTCCGCCAGCCGTTCCAGCACAGCCTGCCGCAAAGATTCCCAGACTTGAATCGGGAAGGCAGTGCGGTCAACCACGACCAGCGGCACATCCCGGCACAGCGCTTCCAATTCAACCGGGCTGAGGTTGCATGACAAGGCAAAACGATTCAAATCAATCCCGGTGGGTGTGGCCTCAAGCATGCCCTGCAACACTGCATGCACAGTGGGACGCTCGAGTGCGGCAAGCACGGCCAGGCGTTCCGGAGTGCGGCGTTTGCGTTCTGGCGGGAAAGGATCGAGCACTCTGCCGCCCCCGACGGTCCGGCTGGCAGACTGATCGCGTATGATGAAGCGGTCGCTGCGCAGCGCGCCGATAGTTCGGTCGAGTACGATCTGCGCCAGACCGCTGGCTCCCGGTTCGAGCACGTCATGCTCCAGCAGCGCCACCCGCGCCATGACATCGACCGCCCCAAGATGAAAATGCACCGGCGACCAGTGACGTAGAGGCTTGTCGGCGCCGGCCAGCAAGTGCAGCCGCACATCAAGACGCTGCGTCGGACCATGCGCGGGTTCGGCCAGAACCCAGTCGCCGCGCCGCACATCTTGCTTGTCGAAATCCGTTCCCGCCAGGTTGAGCGCACAGCGCTGACCCGTCATGCCGATTTCAGACTGGCGATTTTGTGCGTGGATGCCGCGCACCCGTACTGCAATGCCGGCAGGCGACAGCAGCAGCTGATCGCCCACCCGCACCGTCCCGGAAAACACCGTGCCAGTCACTACTGTGCCAGTCCCGGCCAGGGTAAAACAACGATCCACTGCCAGCCGGAAATTCCCCGCTTCGGGACGAATCGGCAAAGCGGACGCGGCTTCCGCGAGGTAATGTCGCAGCGGTTCCACGCCTGCGCCGCTCACTGCGGAAAGCGGAAAAATCGGGCTGCCCTCCAGCGGTGTTCCCCGCAGCAGCGACTCAACCTCTGCCTGTGCTTGCGCCACTCTCTCTTCAGGCACCAAGTCGACTTTGGTCAAAGCGACAGCGCCGCGCGACAGTCCAAGCAGATCAAGGATCGCGAGATGTTCGCGGGTCTGCGGCATCGGGCCATCATCGGCTGCCACTGCCAGCAGCACGAAATCGATGCCGGTCGCTCCTGCCAGCATGTTGTGCACCAGCTTTTCGTGCCCCGGCACATCGATGAATCCCAGCACCTCGCCGTCAGGCAGGGGCGTGTATGCGTAGCCCAGATCAAGAGTGATGCCGCGCGCCTTCTCCTCCTTGAGGCGGTCGGTATCCACGCCGGTGAGTGCCTTCACCAGAGAAGTCTTGCCGTGGTCGATGTGTCCTGCGGTGCCGACGATCACGGCGAGACGTTCAATTCCGCAAGTTGACGGATAAACCCGGCTTCATCTTCCAGGCAGCGCATGTCCAACACCAGCGCGCCTTCCTCGATGCGTCCGATCACCGGTATTGGCAAAGCGCGCAAGGCTGCGGCGAGCTTCTCCAGAGCCGTTCCCTCACCGCGTCCTTTCTTGGCGGGGCGAATGGCGATGCCATGACTTTCCAGACGTTCGACCGGCAACGAGCCGCTGCCGATCTGGCTTGCGCAATTACACAGCGTAACGCTGTAGTGATCTGCAAGCTTGTGTTGCAGCGGTTGCAATACCCGTTCCGCGACAGCCTTGATGTCGCCCGCCGCCCGTGTCAGCAGACGAAGTGTAGGCAGGCGCTCGGCCAGGCGATCGGGATCGCGATAAAGCCGCAGGATCGCTTCGAGCGCCGCGATCGTCATCTTGTCCAGACGCAGTGCGCGCTTCAGCGGATTTTTTTTGATCTTCGCAATCAGTTCGCGCCGCCCGACGATGATGCCCGCCTGCGGACCGCCGAGGAGCTTGTCACCGCTGAACGTGACGAGATCGATGCCTGCCGCCAGGGCTTGCTGGGGTGTCGGCTCGACAGGCAAGCCCCAGCGTGCAAGGTCGACCAGCGTACCGCTGCCCAGATCGATCATGAACGGCAGGCCATGCTGATGGGCAAGCTGTGCCAACTCCGCTTCCGCAACCGTTGCGGTGAAACCGACGATGGCATAGTTGCTGGCGTGCACCTTGAGCAGCAGGGCGGTTTTCGGCGTAATGGCTGCCTCGAAATCCCGCAGGTGGGTGCGGTTGGTCGTGCCCACTTCGATCAGGCGGCAGCCGGCGCGAGCCATGATGTCGGGCACGCGGAATGCACCGCCGATCTCGACCAGCTCGCCGCGGGAAACGATCACTTCCTTGCGCGCGGCAAGCGCATTCAAAGACAGGAACACCGCCGCTGCATTGTTGTTGACCACGGTCGCTGCTTCGGCGCCGGTGAGCTGGCACAGCAGCGCTTCCACGTGGGAATCGCGGTCGCCGCGCTGACCGCTGTCGAGATCGAATTCCAGGTTGCAAGGGCGTGTCAGAACATCCATCACCGCCTGCACTGCCTCCGCAGGAAACAAGGCGCGCCCCAGGTTGGTGTGCAGCACCGTGCCGGTGAGATTGAACACCGGTCGCAACGAAGGCTGTTCGCCGGACTCCAGCAGATCGGTGCAACGAGCTACCGCCTCTTCCTCGCTCAGCAAAGCCCCCGACGCACCGTTACGCCAAACCGCCCGCGCCTCATCCAGTACGGTGCGCACCGTTTCGACAGTGCGCGTCCTGCCGAAACGTCCTATCACCGGCTGCATGGCAGTCAGGTTGAGAACGCGATCCACTGAGGGGAAGGGAGATTGATTGCTCAAGAAGGGGCCCGGTTAGAAACGGAAATCGGGCTTTATTATGAATGCTGGGAAGAATCTCGGCAACAGACCTGAAGGGAGGCGATGAGCCGTTCGTTCGGAATGATGCCCGTGGGAGAAAATGATCGCATGATCGGAACGATATCGGATCGCGACATTGCGATTCGCGCCGTGGCCGAGGGCAAGGATCCGAGCACCAAGGTGCGCGAGGTCATGTCCGAAGGTATCGTCTGGGCATACGAGGAAGATTCCGTGGACGATGCGGCAAAGCTCATGGGCGATCGTCAGATTCGACGCTTGCCGATTGTGAACGCCGATAAGCGACTCGTGGGAATCGTGGCGCTGGGCGATTTTGCCGTTGTGAGCGCCGATATCGAGGTCGCCGGTGAAGCGCTTTCGGAGAT
>JADGRM010000024.1 GCA_017880945.1 Gallionella sp.
TCGATATGTCCTCCCAGCTTGAACTGGCCGAGGATGGTCAGCGATTCGGTGAGGGTTTTGCCTTTTTTGTAAGGTCTATCCTTGGCGGTGAGCGCCTCGAAAATATCGGCGATGCCCATTACCCTGGCTTGCACCGACATCTGTTCGCGCGTCAGACCGCGCGGATAGCCTTTGCCGTCCATGCGTTCGTGGTGCCCGCCGGCATATTCCGCGACATTTTTCAGGTGTCTCGGCCACGGCAGCGATTCCAGCATCTTGATGGTGACATCGATGTGATGGTTGATGATTTCGCGCTCTGCTGCCGTCAAAGTGCCGGCACGTATGGTGAGATTCTCGACTTCATCTTCACTGAGGAAATTGCACGCGTTGCCATCGGCATCGCGCCATTGGTACGCGGCGATCTGGCGCACACGTTGCTGCGCCTCGGCAGACATTGCCTCGCTGCCCACGTTGCAGTGACGCAAAAATTCCCGGTCCTGGTCAAGCTGCGTTGCCCGCGCTGCGTAGTTCTGGCGGGCGGCTTCACCACGCTGAACGTCGGCACCCGCTGCCGCTATTTCGCGCAACATGGCGATCTCGGCATCGCGTTTGAGCACCTCAAAACGCGTGTCCAGCAGTTGTATCCGGTCAAACAGGGTATGCAGCTTGGTCGCTTTATCCACCACATGCACCGGTGTGGTGATCTTGCCGCAGTCATGCAGCAAGCCGGCGATCTTTAGTTCGTGACGGTCCTTGTCGGTCATCACAAAATCCTTGAGCGGACCTTGGGCGGTGCGATTGACCGCTTCCGCCAGCATCATCGTGAGGGCAGGAACGCGCGCGCAGTGGCCGCCGGTATAGGGAGACTTGTCGTCGATCGCAGTATTGATGAGCTGAATGAAAGATTCGAACAACTCTTCCAATTGATCGATGAGATGGCGATTCGTCAGGGCGATGGCCGCCTGCGAAGCAAGCGATTCCAGCAACTGCTGGTCGTCCCTTGAGAACGGGACGATCGCCCTGCTTTCCTGGTCTTGCGCATTGATCAGTTGCAACACGCCGATGACTTCATTCTCATGGTTGCGCATCGGCACGGTCAGAAATGACTGGGAACGATAACCGGTCTTGGCATCAAATTTTTTGGTGCCGGAAAAATCATAGCCCTCCGCCATGTAAGCATCGGGGATGTTCACCGTCTCGCCGCTGAGCGCCGAGTGGCTCACCACCATGGCGTGATTGGGATTGCCAGCCTCATCATAAAGCTGGATCGGATAAAAGCTGATTGGCACACCACTGGTCCCGCCCATCGCGGTTTTAAGTGAGTCGTTGCGCAAAATCTCGAAGCGCAGCACCCGTTGTTCCTGCTCGTGCAGATAGAGCGTGCCGGCATCGGCATCGGTAATGCGTTTTGCCGCTTCCAGTATGGTTTCCAGCAGGCTGTTGAGATCGCGCTGTTGAGACAGCGCGATACCGATCTCGTTGAGATCCTTGAGGCGATTCAGGAGGTTGTCAGCGGATTGCATAAAAACCACGCTTGACGTGCCGGTAAAATTTACAGGTCGGAGTGCAGGGGAGCTTCATTAATTTCACTCTATTTGATACAAACCGCGCGTACCTGGTGCATGTCGGTAATGCCTTGCAACACTTTCTCCATGCCGTCCTGCTTCAAAGTGCGCATTCCTTCATCCAGTGCAATAGCCAACAACTCAGAAACGCGCGCGCGCTCCTGGATGGCCTTTTTGATCGTATCGGTGCCAATCAGCAATTCGTGCAAACCGACGCGCCCGCGATAGCCGGTGCCGGAACATTTTTCACAGCCTACCGGCGAATAAAGGGTAAATTGCCCTTTGGGGTCGGCAAATAGTTTTACCCATTCGTTGTACAGGTTCTTCATCGCAGCAGATGGGTCTTTCTTCCAGGTCGCAGTGCTAGCCAGTTCGGAGCTGAATTCGGTGAGCATCGATTTTATTTCATCGGCAGTCGCGATATGCGGTTTCTTGCAGTCGCCGCACAGACGCTTTCCCAAACGCTGCGCCAGTATTCCCAGCAGCGCATCGGCAAAGTTGAAAGGGTCCATACCCATATCCAGCAAGCGGTTGATGGATTCCGGCGCGCTGTTGGTATGCAGGGTGGCGAACACCAGGTGACCGGTCAGCGAGGCTTCAATACCGATGGACACTGTTTCCTTGTCGCGCATTTCGCCGACCATGATCACATCAGGATCGGCACGCAAGAAGGCGCGCATGATGGTGGGAAAATCCAGACCGGCCTTCTTGTTGATCTGTACCTGGCGCAGCCCCTTCTGGGTAATTTCCACCGGATCTTCGACGGTCCAGATTTTGGTGTCCGGCTTGTTGATATATTTGAGGATGGAGTGCAGCGTGGTGGTTTTACCGGAACCGGTCGGGCCGCACACGAAGAACAAACCATATGGCTTGCTCACTGTCTCCTTGATCAGCTCGTTGTTGCGCGTCGAGAAGCCCATTTTCTCCAGCGGCAACGGTTCACCGGAAGCAAGGATACGCATCACCACATCCTCGACACCACCCTGCGAGGGGATGGTCGCGACGCGCAACTCGATGTCCAGCGGGCCAAATTTCTTGAACTTGATCTTGCCGTCCTGCGGCTTGCGCTTCTCGGAAATATCCAGGTCGCACATGATCTTGATGCGCGTTATTAGTGCGTTGCGATAAGTTGATGGCACCTCGATGTATTTCATCAATGAACCGTCTTTGCGCACCCGAATCTGCGTCTTGGCTTTGCCCGGTCCCGGCTCTACATGAATGTCCGACGCACCCATCCGATAAGCGTCCACGATGACCTTGTTGACCAGCTTGACCAGTTCGTTATCGGCGGCGGCGCTGACGTCCTCTTGGCTGACACCTGAGCCTTCTTCTTCTTCTCCACCCATGTCGGCCAACAACTCGTCCATGGACGATTCATCGCCTGCCATGCCACCACTTCCATCCGAAAAAGCATTGCCTCCATAGAATAAATCCAGGGTTTGCTTGAATTCGCGTTGCGAACAAACCTGATAGACAAGCCGATTCTTGGGGAAAATATTATTGACTACCCGCGAAGCCTGGATTCGCTCGGGATCGGTAGTCAATATCATCAAACCTTCCTGAGTCTCCTGGATCGGAATCCAATGGCTGCTTTCGAGATACTCGCGCCTCAGGTTTTTCAATAATTCCGTAGGCTTGAGGCGATCTCCCCGGTAAGCATCATAAGGAACCCCAAAAAAACTGGAAAGCGCCTTACCCAAGGCGGGGATGCCCACTTGAAATTCGTCGATCAGCACTTCTTCGACATCGATACCCTTGCGTCTTGCAGTGCGTGTTGCCAGCTCAAACTCGGCCGCGGACAGGACTCCATCTGCAACCAGATAATCGTATTTTGTTTTAACCGTACTTTCTTGCTGGCGCTGATGCTGGCGCAGTGCCACCGCCATGGTCTGCGCCAACTCCTGCACGCCTTCTTCGACCAGCATCGTAAAGGGGACGCCAGCCTTATTGTTGATGACCTGGATTACACCGGCAAGATCGCCATTAGCGGAATCCAGAATCGGCGCGACCAACATCTGTTTGGTACGGTATCCGGTGCGCTTGTCCACCTCCTGCAAAAAGCGCAAATACACACTGTATTGCGCCAACTCTTTTTCATCATAAACATCTTTTATATTAAGCAGTTTTTTATGCATTGCCGCATAACCGGCGATGCTTTGCTCCGCGATGGGCAACTTGAGATCTTTGAAAGAATTAAGCCCGGTCTTGACCTTGGAAACAAGAGAAATATTGTCTTCGCCAACGACGTAGATGGTCAGCCGATCAGCATTGAACAGCGCGCAGATATCCTTGCTGACATCCAGCATGATTTCGTCAACGTTGCCGGTGGCGTGTATTTTATTACTGACCTGGTTGAGATTTTTGTTGAACTCAAGCTTGAGTCTGATATCACCGGCATTTTTTGCTGCGGTATTGGCCGCCATTACTGTGCTCATCCCTGCTCCTTTGCCTATCTCATAAGGCTAATGCCGTAACGACCTCGGCACCAGCCATAATCCACCATCCAGAATCTATGCGTCACATCCGGCTTGCGCCAGGACGTACGTGCCACGCAATCGACCATTTCTAAAATTCCGGCGGATATCGAATCCGCCCGGAATAATCCGGCTCAGCCCAGCCAGAACCCCAATAGCCAATGCGCAAGCCATCACCGTTTCTTAAAACTCGAACTCTTGATTGTTCAGCAACATCTTGGGACGGAGCCCGCGCACACAGTCCTCAACCTGCCGCATGGTCAGTTCCAGCTCGCCGGGTTTAAGGTGGGTGATGAAGACTTCTGCCTCAAGCTTGAATTTGGCCAACTCCACGGCCAGCATACTGGGACACAAATGTTTAGAAATTACCGCCAAATCCTTTTCGCTATTCGAAAATGCCGTCTCAATGACAAGGTAACGCAAATTTTTTATTTTGTTAACCACTTCCCATAAAGCATCACAGGTGGTGGTATCCCCGCTAAATACAAGGCTGGCCTTGCCGCTGTCCAACTGGTAGCCCACTGCTGGTACCACGTGATTGGCAGGAATGGCAGTTATCTTGCGCCCATTCAGGACGACGGTCTCGCCCAGCTCCATAGGCTGATATCGCAGATATGGATGTTGAGCATTGGGGATCTCGGTGAAATCCGGCCATATCTTCCAGTTGAAAATATGTTGCTTGAGGATGTCCAGCGTCTCCTCGCTTGCGTAAACAGTCAATGGTCGGTCGCGCATGAGCCCGACGCTGTCCACCATGAATGGAATGCAGGCGATATGATCGAGGTGGGAATGGGTAACAAAAACATGATCGATTTCAGTGAGTTCACTAAGACTGAGTTCACTCACCCCGGTGCCGGCGTCAATCAACACATCACGATCAAGCAGAAACGAGGTGGTGCGTAGATTGCCACCGATTCCGCCGCTGCATCCCAATACTCTAAGCCTCATGATGTCGTGTGTGTCCTGATAATTTATCGGGTTATTTGGTCTCGAACACGAACACGCCATCCCACTCCGCAGCTGGCGGATTATTACGGTAGTAGGCAACGCGCTTCGCGTAGACTTTATACAGTTCAGTATCCGGGGACATGCGCTGCAAATTCATCAGTTGCAATTCCGCCTGCTCCCAACTCTGTTTGCGATAGAAGCGGCGCACTTCATGGAACAACCTGACTTCACCATGCAGTGCTTTGCTCGCCTCGCTGGCCAATCCCATCGGTTCGTAGATCGCCACGGGCTTATCTTTACCTTTTACCCGCACATGGTCAAGCTCGCGATAAATAAAGTCGGGTGCGGCATTCCGGGTATTTTCACCGACTATGATGCCCACCCCGTATTGCTTGGTGATCCCTTCCAGGCGTGATGCCAGATTCACCTCATCGCCCATCACCGTGTAAGCAACACGCACTTCGGAACCCATATTGCCCACACTGACGCGCCCGGTATTGATACCTATGCCTGCATGAATCTCCGGCCAACCGCGTGCCTTGAAGTGCGGCTGCAAAGCTTGCAAAGTCGCTTGCATCTCGATACCGGCCAGCATGGCATTACGGGCATGCGTTGGATCGGGCAAGGGCGCCCCCCAGAAAGCCATGATGCAGTCGCCCATATACTTGTCTATCGTGCCACGATGCTTATAGATCACACGCGACAAGGGAGTCAAAAACTCATGCATCAACAATGTCAATTCTTTCGGGTCCAGGCCTTCCGAGATGGTGGTAAAGCCGCGCACATCAGAGAACAGAATGGTCATTTCTCGACTCTCGCCTTCCATGGACACACTTTCCGGATGTTTCGCCATCTCTTCGACCAACTCGCTCGGCACATACTGACCGAATAGTCCCGTGATTTGGCGCTTGGTACGCGATTCCACGAAGTAGCCGTAAGACATATTCAGGGCGAATAACAACGCGATCATGACCACACTGTTCGCCACAGGCATCAAAATGTTGCCGTAGTTCCATGTCAATAGACTCAACCCCGTTGTAGCGCCAAGCACAAAAGCCGAGGCCAGAATCGCTTTGGCCGGACTGAGTAAAGGCAACAAAAAACTCAAGGCAAGGCCGATCAGCAACAGCCAAACCACTTCAGCACCCAGCATATAGGCGGGCCGCTCTTTCAAATTCTGATCGAGAATGCCGGAAATCATGTTGGCGTGAACTTCCACCCCTGGGTATACCTCATCTACCGGTGTTGCGCGCATATCCAACAACCCGGGAGCCGTGGTGCCAACCAGAATGATCTTGCCTTTCAATTGCGCAAGATCAACCCGGTCGTGAAGCACATCCGCAACCGAAATATAACGGAAACTCCCTTGTTTGCCGCGGTACGGAACAAAGGTGGCGACATCCCTGTCGACCGGGATTTTCAGCCTGCCACCAGCGAATTCCAACTCCAGCCACTCCAAACCTGCATACCCGCCGCTCTTGGCTTCGGCAAAGCCGGGTAATAATTTTGCGTGGCCCAGCAGGGTGCGCACCATGGCAAGCGACAAGGACTCATAATACGCGCCTCCATACTCCACAAGCATGGGGACACGGCGCACCCGGCCATCAAAGTCCACCAAAGGATTAAAGTGTCCGACACTTGCTGCGGCTTGCTGCAATTCGGGAAGATTGGCTCCGTAGCCATTCCAGGTCGTGAATCCGACCGGACGCCCCTTGAACGCCCCCGCTTGGAAAACAGGTTCGGGCAGAGCACCTGACACGTTGATATTTTGTTGATTGGTCAGGTAATATCCCAGCACCACATTTCGATTCCTGATTTTGTCAGCAAACAGTTTGTCGTATTCGAGTTGCGGTTGGATCTGGCTCAGCACCGATTGAAACGACACGTCGCCTTTGAGTTGATTCTGCCCGAGCATTTGCAACTCCTTAAGCCCGGAGCTCTCATCCCTTTCGGCGAAAACCACGTCAAAACCCACCACCGCGACACCGTATTTATCAAACAGCTTGTCCATCAACAATGCCAAACGGTCTCGCCCCCATGGCCAGCGCCCTTCCTCCTTAAGGCTCTTTTCATCGATATCGAGAATAACGATACGATCATCCAGCGTGCGCGGCATAGTCAAGCGCAAGCGATAATCGTAGAGAATAGAGGAAAGCTGATCGACAAAATCCAGTCTGTAAAACCGGGCGGCGCTGCCGACGAAAACCAGGACTATCAACAGTCCCAGCCCGATCAAGATTGCATTTTTTTTCACGACACTTAACAGAGGGCAGACTTTGTGTGCCGCTAGGCGTCACATTCATTAAAGACGCGGCGCAGCCGCGACAACGATATTGTCTTTTGTCCTCTGTCCATTACTATCCCTTGAAATAGAATTCCATCTTGACCCCGGCCAGCTCGATCACATCGTGTTCATTCAACTGATGTGCCTGATTTGTAAGTGCCTGGCCATTCACCAACGGGAAACTTTCCCCTTCGACATGGGTGATAAAAAAACCTTGCGGGCGTTTGGTCAATACGGCCACCTGCAAACCCGGCTTGCCCAAAGTGGTGAGATTTTTTACCAACTCAAGTTCTTTGCCCGCATTTGGCCCGGTCAAGACCTGCACCACAGCGACCCGTTGTGGTGCCGCAGCTTGAGGAGCAGCAGTTTGCAGAGCGGGCTTGGCAACAACTGACGGTGTTACCGGCGCAGCCGCCTGACCAGAAGCGGCTGGGCCTGTCGGCTTGAGCGCTTCAAATTTTCCGGTCTTTTCCACCACCTCTGTATTTGCCGGTTTACTGCCGGATGGCACTTTCGCAAAGCCTGGTGTCTCAGCAGGTTTATTTTCGCCCGGGGTTGCCTGTTTGGGCGGTGAGCGCATCACCATCGTTTTTTCGAAATCGGCAGAGCTGGTCTGGGTGACAAGATCACTGATATATTTCAGCTTGTATTTGCCGATTCCAATCACATCGTTGTTTTGCAGGAAATGTTTTTTGGTTGCCGTCCCATTTACTTCCAGGCCGTTAGTACTATCCAGATCTTCAAGAAAGGAATCGTGCAGGATAGTAACAATCGCGGCATGCTCACCACTCACCGCCAGGTTATCGATGGCGATGTCATTATGTTCCTTGCGACCGATGGTCATGCGTTCTTTGTTCAGGGGATATTCTTTGATTACCGCCCCATCCATGCTAAGTATCAATTTTGCAGCCATAGTCGTAACCCTCTTACTAATTATTTTTCAAACCAAGCGAGCAGCTTTGCCAGCCAGCCTCGCGGCACAAAAAATTTACCCTTTACCTTCACCAATATCACCGAGACATTATCGCGACCGCCGTTATCGTTCGCCATTTGTATCAACTGATTTGCCGCAAGCGGCAAATTGCCCTGCATTGCATAAAGTGTAGACTGAATATCATCGTCCTCCACCATGTCGTTCAAGCCATCTGAACACAGCAGGTAAATATCACCCACCGACACATCATGCACATGAATTTCCGGCACCACTTCTGCATCGATCCCGACAGCACGCGTCACCAAATTCTTGTTCTTGGACAAACGCGCATCTTCAATACTGATTATCCCGCCATCAATCTGCTCCTGGAGCAATGAATGATCCCGGGTGATCGTTTCCAGCACCTCGCCGCGCAACCGGTACATGCGCGAATCGCCCACATGCCCGGTCGCCACGCGGTTGTCATAGAACAATCCGGAAACAATGGTCGTTCCCATACCCGAATACTGCGGCTGACTTTCCGCAGCATGAAAAATCGAGGCGTTCGCCTTCTGAATATTGTCGCGCAACAACTGCACACCCAACTCCACGCCGCTTGCCTCGTCGCGGTCTACCGGACTGGCATCATGCAAACCATGACTGACTTCCGTTACAACCACCGAAACGGCTATGCCACTCGCCACCTCGCCCGCATTGTACCCGCCCATTCCGTCAGCCAACACCACCAGACCATAAGCGGGCTCGCACGCAACACTATCCTCATTATGAGAACGAACCATGCCGGGGTGAGTCTGGCTGAATATTTCCAATGCCTCAGTAATCTTCATGTCTTACCCCTGTAAGCTGGCGGTACAACGCCGCAGTGCGTCGGCCATTTCTGCACCATTGGAGTAGCGATCCACAACCTGTTTGGCCAATGAGCGGTTGATGATCGCCACCAGACATTGCGGCAAATCCGGCCTGATGGCCAGGATATCGGTATGGGGCTCATTGGCGATACGGTACATCAATTGCGCCATCGAATCTCCCTCGAACGGAAGCTTACCACAAGCCAATTGGTACAAGCTGACGCCCAATGAGAACAGGTCGGAGGCACCCTCGATCTTCTTGCCGGCCAATTGCTCCGGTGACATGAACGAGGGCGTGCCCAGCACCATGCCGGTTTTGGTTTTGCTCGAATCGGTGATGCGTGCGATACCGAAATCGGTCACCTTGGGTGTATTTGTTTCCGGATCGTACATGATGTTGGCCGGCTTGATGTCTCGATGCACCACGTTCTGTTTATGCGCGTAATCCAGCGCATCGGCGACATGTGCAATGATACTCATCACCGTGGACAAGGGCAGCAGGTTATCCGGCTTGGTATGCGGAGCCAAGTCCCTTCCTTTGAGAAACTCCATCGCGATGTAGGCAAGGTCATGCTCTTCACCCGCGTCATACATGGTCACGATGTTCGGGTGATTCAGGCGACCGGCCGTTTCGGCCTCGCGGAAAAAGCGGGCTTTCACGTCTTCAAGTTCACTGGCCTCGAATTCCTGCGCCAGTGCCATGGTTTTGATCGCCACGACGCGGCCTATTTTCGGATCCTTGCCGAGATACACCACACCCATCGCACCCTTGCCGAGTTCCTTCTCTATTTCATAACGCCCCAGCATCGGCTTGGACACCCCAGCCTTGTCCAATACCATCGTACTGGCGTTACTTTTGCCCGAGGAACCGCCGAGCAACACTGTTTCCGACATCGCCTTGGTCTGAGCAAGACGCGCATCCAGATCGCGGAATTTTGGGTTGTATGCCGCCATATATTTGAATACAGACTCCGCCTTATTGAATTGTCGCTTGCGCTCGAAGTCCAATCCCAAGTTGTACAGTACCTCCATCAGGCTGTCATCCACCTGCACCCTGCGGAACTTGTCGAAGGCGATATCCAATTGCCCCTGCCCCTGAAAAGCCAGACCGAGCATACGATTGCTTTCTGCAGATTCTGCATCGGATTTCTGCTTGCCCTTCTCGGTCATCAGAAAGCGTTTGGTGGTAAGGAGCAAATGTCCGACCAATAACAAGGAGGCGGGCAACATCAGTTGCAACCACAACGCCTGCGTGGTCATCAATACGAAATGCGTAACCAGCAACACGATGAACAACGCGCCGGTGACCAGCGCTCCTATGGCCGCATTCAGACGCGGCAACAACAGGATCAGATATAGCGCAATCAGCAGAAACACCCCGATTTGCGCCAATTCAGCCCAACTTGGCGTAACAAAGAAATCGCCCTTGAGGATACTGGATACCGAATGCGCCAATATCACAGCCGGCGGCATGCTGGAAGAAATTGGCGTCACCTGCAGAGATCCGACACCGGCTGCCGATGCACCGATCAGCACGATCTTGTCGCGGTACTTTTCAGCCGGTATCTTTCCGGTTAAAACGTCATAAAAGGAATCCACCGGAAACGCCGGCCGCCCATCCTTGTCCTTGTAAAAATAGGTGTGCATCCGCAAAGCCGGGTCGGTAGCTATCTTCAGATTGCCCAGTTGCACACTTTCGCCCAGATTGACGTGTATATCTTTGGGCTCGAGATTGAGGCTCTTGGCTGCCAGCATCAGTGACAGAGATGGATAATATTGATCGTAATAGCCCACTACCAGGGGTTCGGTGCGCACCGCACCGTCCACATCCGGATCACTGTTCAGGTGTCCGATAGCCAACGCCTTGCTGCCCAACAACGGGATCGGCGGCAAAACACTTTGCGATAACAACGGCAGTTCGCCCGAACCACCGGTATCTTTCACGTTCAAGAGATTATCGCGCAACACATAGTCCGGCAATGCTTGATCGGGTTTGCCTTGCGGCTCGCCCAGCTCGAAAAACATCGCCAGCAAGACATTGTTCGCCTTGGCCATGCTTTCGCTAAGCTTCTGGTCGTTATCGAGATTCGTCGCGGCTTCCTGCAGCAACTCATTAAGCTGCGCCAGTTCTGCCTGGTGTACGGGGTCGGTGGTATTTTTAAGTGTGGAATTGCCAAGCAATTCGGCAATCTTGTAGATGTAATTCAGTCCCGCGTCTACCTGCGGCTCAAAGAAAAACGCAGTATAGCCAATCACCTTGGCATGACCCGACGCCAGGACATCTATCATCTTGGCATGTATCTCGCGCGGCCAAGGCCAGCGCCCAAGGTTGGCAATACTCTGTTCGTCGATCGCAATCACCGCGATCTTGTCGCTCGGTGTGCGCGAAGATGCCATAACGCCCAAGTCGTAAGCCTTGCGTTCCAGACTCTGAATCAAATCGCTTTTTGCGCCCACCAGAAACACCAAAGCGACCAGCAAACCTACGAACCAGTCTTTTTGCCAAAACGACCACTTGCTCATTCTTCCCCCTGAAGCTTGTTGGTAAGCATGATGTGGGTTGTCATGCAAGTTATGGCGCAGATACTAATATATTTCGCAACAACGCACCACAATCCTTTAGATTTATTACGAATTATCCAAATAACCGATCTGGCACTTAATCGATTTATCCCTAGAAACCGATAAAGCCGTTGTTACTTGACCAACAACACAGGGCAATTTGCCAAATGCAACACCTTGTTCACCACTGAACCCAGCAACAATGATTGCAACCCACCCTGCCCCTGCCTGCCCATCACGATTTGATCCACGCCCTGCTCATGGGCGTATTGAGCTATCGCTTCCGCCGGAGTACCCACACTGATGTGGTATTGATAAGGCAAAGCAGCGGCATCCAATGCAGCGCGTGCCGACTGCAACGCAGCCATACCTTGCTCGCGATAATAATCGTTGATGGTTTGCTGGCTGATGAACAGTTTGACGTTGCCCGCCGCCACATTCCATTGCACGTTCAGCAACAACACCTGGGGAGACTCTTTCAATACAGAAACATTCTTGATCACATAGTCCACCGCATGTAGCGCATAGTCCGAGCCATCGACCGGAATCAGTATCTTCGTCATCACCACTCCCTTAAGATTCATTAATCAGGCGATTTATTGTCCGGCACGACATTCGATTTTTGCGGAATGGGCGACTTGTCGACCATCCCTGCATGAACCGATTCGTCGACCAGGTTGATCACTTCGCTTTCCACAGCCCTGCGCATCGCCAACCACATTCCGGCCGCCAACACCAGCAAGGCGCAGAACACCGGGATCAGCCAGTGCAAGTAATGCTGCGCTTCCACCAGCGAACTGAACAAAGCCTCGCTGACCAGCATTTCACCGGCAACGTAACCCAGCAGCACACCACCCGCATAAATGATGAACGGAAAACGGTCGATCAGCTTCAGCACCAACTGACTGCTCCAAGCGATCAGCGGTATGCTCACCAGCAAACCGAACACCAGCAGCGTGACATTTCCATGTGCCGCGGCTGCAACGCCCAGCACATTATCCAGGCTCATGATGAAGTCCGCGATGATGATGGTCTTGACCGCACCAAACAGGCGCGTTTCGGCTTGAATACTATCCGCGCTGTTTTCATCCTCGGGCAGGATCAATTTGATACCGATCCAGATCAACAGCACTGCGCCCACCAGCTTGAGATAAGGCAGCGACAGCATGCCCACCGCAAAAAATGTCAGCACGATACGCAAAACGATTGCGCCCGCGACACCAAACAAAATCCCTTTTCTGCGCTGCTCCAACGGCAAGTTACGGCATGCCAGCGCGATCACCACCGCATTATCCCCGCTCAGCAACAGGTCGATCATGATGATTTTGCACACATCCAGCCAGAATTGCGCGTTGGAAATCATTTCCAACACTGCTTAACCCTTCAAAACTTTCTGCATCAAGCGGCCCATCTCAGCTGGATTGCGGGTGATGTGAATTCCGCATTCTTCCATCACTGCCAGCTTGTCTTCAGCACCGCCCTGCCCGCCGGAGATGATCGCACCCGCATGCCCCATGCGCTTGCCGGGCGGCGCGGTGATACCCGCAATGAAACCGACTACGGGTTTCTTCATGTTGTCCTTGATCCAGCGCGCGCATTCCTCCTCGTCGCTGCCGCCGATCTCGCCCACCATGACGACCGCATCGGTTTCCGGATCGTCGTTGAACAGCTTCATCACATCAAGATGCTTCAAGCCGTTGATCGGATCCCCGCCAATACCCACGCAGGATGACTGCCCCAAGCCCAGCGCTGTCAGTTGCCCGACTGCCTCGTAGGTCAATGTCCCCGAACGTGACACCACGCCGATGCGTCCCTTGCGATGAATATGTCCGGGCATGATGCCAATCTTGATCTCGTCCGGGGTGATCAGCCCGGGGCAATTCGGCCCGATCAACAAGGTGCGTTTACCTTGCATCTTGTAACGGGTGCGCAGCATGTCGTGTACCGGAATACCCTCGGTGATACAGATCACCAGATCGATATCCGCCTCGACTGCCTCATCTATCGCCGCTGCCGCACCCGATGGCGGCACATAGATTACCGACACTGTCGCACCTGTTGCTTGTTTGGCATCGCGCACCGAGGCAAACACCGGGATATCTTCGAACAATTCGCCTGCTTTTTTCGGATTCACTCCGGCAACGAAACAATTCGCTCCGTTCGCATAGGCTTTGCAATTGACAGTGTGGAATTGGCCTACCTTGCCGGTCATCCCCTGCGTCATTACTCTGGTGTTTTTATTAATCAGAATAGACATTACGCACCCCTCGCGGCAGCAACCACTTTTTCAGCCGCATCCGCCATATCATTGCCGGAAATGATCGGCAGACCGGATTCGGCCAGGATCTTTTTGCCCAGCTCCACATTCGTGCCTTCCAGACGCACCACCAGCGGTACGCTCAGGTGCACCTCGCGCACTGCCGCCACCACGCCTTCGGCGATCACATCGCACTTCATGATGCCGCCGAAGATGTTCACCAGTATCGCTCTCAAATTTGGATTGTGCAGCATCAGCTTGAACGCCTCGGTGACCTTTTCCTTGCTCGCACCGCCCCCGACATCAAGGAAGTTCGCAGGATTTCCGCCATACAATTTGATGATGTCCATCGTCGCCATCGCGAGTCCCGCGCCGTTCACCAGACAGCCGATATCGCCATCCAGCGAGATATAACTGAGGTCGAATTTAGACGCCTCGATCTCCGCCGGGTCCTCTTCATCCAGATCGCGATAGGCGACGATCTCGGGATGACGGTACAGCGCGTTACTGTCAAAGTTAAACTTCGCATCCAGTGCCAGCACGCGCCCGTCGGCAGTCAACACCAGCGGATTGATTTCGGCGAGCATCGCATCCTTCCCGACGAAGGCCCGATACAAGCCTTGCAGCGCAGTGCGCGCTTGCGCAAGTGCCGCTGCGGGGATGCCAATATTTCGTGCAACGGTATCGGCTTCGGCATCGCGCAATCCCGCCACAGGGTCTATCCACACCTTGTGTATCTTTTCCGGCGTGTGCGCGGC
>JADGRM010000172.1 GCA_017880945.1 Gallionella sp.
GGACAAGTCATGTGTTATAGCCATTCGACTTGGCTATCAGCCGAAGAACTTTTGATGGAACCACTAGCCATTCCGCTAGGTAGCCAAACTACGGCGACCAAGCGGCTGGTTATGGCTGGACACCCGAAAGACAATAGCCAAGTACACCCGCAAGGGGTACGCCATGGTTGCAAGGGGCTTAAAGCCCCAACAACACATGCAGGCTGGTTATGATGAAGATGCGGATAAAATGTAAGCTTATGAATCATCCATCCGGCAACCCGACAGCACGGGTATTTTTCGCACTGTGGCCGACCGCCGCAGTGCGCGGCCAGCTGGCCGAGTGGCAGGTGCCGCTGAAACATTTGTGCGGCGGGCGCGCCATGCGCGGCGAGACGCTGCACAACACCCTGGTGTTCATCGGCTATGTCGACCGGTGCAGACTTGAGGCATTGCAACTTGCCGCGCAGGAGGTCAGCACTGCGCGTTTCGAGTTGTGTTTTGGTGAGGCGCGTTATTGGGGACATAACCACATCGTGTATGCCGCGCCCGGTCATGTGCCTCAACATCTGGCGCAACTGGTCACTACCTTGGAACAAAGCCTCGCGAGGCACCGTTTCAAATTCGACCAGCGTGAATACAAGCCGCACGTCACGCTATTGCGCAATGCCCACTGGACTGATGCGCCGCTGCCAGCAATGCAAACGGTGCGCTGGCAGATAAAGGATTTCGCGCTGGTGCAATCTGTGCAACAGGGCGGGCTGGCGAGTTATCAGGTATTGGCGTGTTTCCCTTTGATGTCATCTGGTGGATAATCGCAGGCATCGTCGCGCCGCCGTTCAGGATGAACCATCGCATGAGTTGGTTGAATATGCTTGCCGCGCAATGGATGCGCGCGGATATTAGGGTTGTCAGACGTGCTCATGAAAATTGCCATAAAAATAAACTGCAATATTTTGCTGTCCGTTGTGTTCTGCACAGCGCTTGTCCCATCAGCCTATGCAGGCGGCGATATTTTCTTGCCGTGCGCGCAACAGTATCCCGGCGATGATGCCGAGCGCCTGAAATGCTATGACCGGTTGGCTGCTCCCGCGTCCGCGCTAACACCGGCCGCCCGGAAAAACATCGTCCCCGACGAAAATGCTGAAGCAAGTACTACCCCCGCGACCCCCGCTGCAGTTCCAACGCGCAGCACCGAGCGTTCATACCTGACCAGGGCGTGGAACCTGGATGACCTGTCCAATCGGGACCCAAGCAAATTGGGGCGGCTCCAGCCATACCGGCAAAATTACCTGGTGGTGAATAGGACCAGCAATCCCAACCGTCAGCCCAGCTCGCCGCTGATCGATCATAATGCTTCCGCACCCAGAGACATGGATGCCGCGGAGGTCAAGTTCCAGTTGAGCTTCAAGGCTGATATAGGCGATCAGCGCAATATCGATTTTCTGGGTATAAAAACCTTCCGCATGTGGGGGGCCTACACGCAACAATCCAATTGGCAGGCGTTCAACATCCGGAACTCATCCCCGTTCCGCGAAACCATATACGAGCCGGAATTGATCGCCACCCTGGGCACAGGCCATGTGTCCGGATTGAAACTCATCAATCTTGGCTGGGTGCACCAATCGAATGGCCGCTCCTTGCCAGAGTCACGCGGCTGGTACCGGATCTATCTGCTCGGCGGTTGGGAATGGAACGACACGACATCCATCATGGTGCGCGGCTGGCAGCGCATCCCGGAGAATTCTTTGAAAGACGACAACCCCGACATCAGCGATTATCTCGGGCGCGGCGATCTGGTTATACGCTGGGAGCCAAAGGATAAATCGCAAGCCATCGCCATGCTGTTGCGCAACAATCTGAGCAGGACGCATAACCGTGGCTATGAGCAAATCGACTGGGCGACACCGGTAAGATTCGGCGATGCGGCGCGCATGCACATACAGATGACTTCCGGCTTTGGCGAGAGCTTGACCGACTATAACCATCGCCAGAATACGATCGGCCTGGGATTCTCGTTCCGGGAATGGTAGAGGCTCCCGCTATTGAATTCAAACTATAGAGACATGCTTAAGATATGCAAATCAGTCAATCATCACTCACCCATTACCAGCGCATCGGCGGCGAAGAAAAGGTTCGCGCGCTGGTGCGGCGCTTCTATCAATTGATGGACGAGCTGCCCGAGGCCTATGGCATCCGCAAGCTGCATGCGGAAGATCTGCAGGGTGCGACAGACAAGCTGTTCAAATTCCTGTCCGGCTGGATGGGCGGGCCGCAGTTGTATGTCGAGCAATACGGCCACCCTATGTTGCGCGGCCGCCATCTGCCATTCAGCATTGCCGCCGCCGAGCGCGACCAGTGGCTGCTGTGCATGAATCAGGCGTTAGATGACGTGGTGGAAGACGAAACGTTGCGTCAGGAGCTGTCTGCCGCATTCGCCAAGGTGGCCGATCACATGCGCAACCGGGAGGGTTAACAAGAGCGTGTAGGAGCGGGCCCTGCGTGTGTTGTTGGGGCTTCAGCCCCTTACAACCACGGCGTACCCCTTGCGGGTGCTGCCCGCGAACAAAAAGATAATCGCGGGTACGAGAAACTTTTGTCCGGGCACCCGCATGGCCCGCTCCTACAAATCGGATTGAGCGACTCACACCATCGTCAGAATGATTTTTCCCAACACGCTGCCTTTTTCGATCAGGCGATGCGCTTCGGCGGCATCCTTCAGCGGTAGCGCATAGGAGACCAGCACACCAAGCTTGCCGGCTTCGGCGAGCTTGGCGCCCTGCTCGAGTATCTTGCGCTGGCGGATGCGTTCGTCGTGTTGCTTGATCACCTGCGGGGTGAGCATCATTTCGTAACATATCGACAGATTGCGCAGCCGTGCCAATTGCGTGTCCGCCAAAGACAACGGGGTGGAGAGTAAAGTGACCACTTTGCCCCCGATGCGCGCCGCTTCGAATGAGCGCAAAAACGTATCTCCGCCCACCGTGTCGAGCACCACGTCCACACCCTTGCCGCCTGTCCAATCCACCGTGTCCACCACGAAATCCATCTCTTTGTAGCGGATGATTTTTTCCGCTTCGAGACCTTGCGCCAGCCCTTCTTTTTTGTCGTCGCTGACCGTGACGGCCACGCGCGCCCCGAGATGGTTGGCAAGCTGCAAAGCGATATGTCCCACGCCGCCGGTGCCCCCATGGATCAGGATGGTCTGCCCGGCTTTCAGATTGGCGCGCTCGATCAAGGCTTCCCATGCCGTGATCAACACCAGCGGCAATCCCGCAACGTCCTGCAGGCCGATATTTACTGGCGTTGCTGCGCAATACTCTTCATGCACCGTGGTGTATTCGGCATAACAGCCCGGCTCATCGCCGATGCCGCCGTTGTTGAAAAATACCGCATCGCCGACCTTGAAGCGCGTCACCGCGCTGCCGGTCTTCTCCACGATGCCGGCGCCATCGCAGCCCAGTATCGCGGGCAATTTGTCGGGATGATAAATCGCCTTGGCGCGCAGTTTGGCGTCCAGCGGATTGACCCCGGCAGCGGAGAGTTTCACGCGCACATGGTGCGGCGAGGGCAGCTCGGGCTTTTCGACATCGTACTGGGCGAGTACATCAGGTCCGCCTGCGGTAGTCATTAAAACGGCTTTCATCAACAAACCTCCAGTTCGTCTTTCCGGCGCAGGCCGGAATCCAGTCAGTGAAAAATCCTCCGCAACGCGGAGACGAAACCTTAAAGGAATTTCGACCTTAAAAGGCATTTTGAAGAGAACCGCTGGATTCCGGCTTGCGCCGGAATGACGGTGTGCCGTATGGTAAACTTCACCCATTGTTTTGGCGAGAGCTATTGTTTTTTTAAGGGATGGGGTTATGTCTGGAAACACACTCGGCACTTTGTTCACGGTGACATCGTTCGGCGAATCGCACGGCGCGGCGATCGGTTGCGTGGTGGACGGCTGCCCGCCGGGATTGGCGTTGTGCGAAGCCGACATCCAGCATGATCTGGACCGGCGCAAGCCCGGCACCTCGCGCCACGTCACGCAGCGGCGCGAATCGGACGCGGTGGAGATACTGTCCGGCGTGTTCGAGGGCAAGACCACCGGCGCACCGATCGCGTTACTGATCCGCAACGAAGACCAGCGCAGCAAAGATTACGGCAACATCGCCAGCACCTTCCGTCCCGGTCATGCCGACTACACCTACACGCAGAAATACGGCTTCCGCGACCATCGCGGCGGCGGGCGTTCCTCGGCGCGCGAAACTGCGGTGCGCGTCGCGGCCGGCGCGATCGCGAAGAAATGGCTGAATGAACGCTACGGAGTCGTGGTGCGCGGCTACATCGCGCAGATCGGCGAGATCGAGATCCCGTTCAAGAGCTGGGATGTGGTCAACGACAACCCGTTCTTCGCGCCGGATGCCAGCGTGGTGCCAGCGCTGGAAGACTACATGGACGCGCTGCGCAAATCCGGCGACTCGATCGGCGCGAAACTGACCGTGGTGGCCGAGAACGTGCCGGTGGGCTGGGGCGAGCCGGTATATGACCGGCTCGATGCCGAGATCGCCTACGCGCTGATGAGCATCAACGCGGTGAAGGGCGTCGAGATCGGCGCGGGTTTCGCTTGCGTGACGCAGCATGGCAGCGAACACGGCGA
>JADGRM010000173.1 GCA_017880945.1 Gallionella sp.
GTCAACCCCAGCAACTTGGCGGCGGCCGTGCGATTGAAACCGGTCTGCTGCAATGCCTCCAGCAATGCTTGTTTCTCGATGCGATCCAGATAATCCGGCAGGGGATATTTATCGCCTGGCGCAGATTGTTCCGGATGCGACCTTTCGGCGGGAGAGAGCTGCAGATCCTGCACCGTGATCACACCGTCCGAGCACAGCGCCAGGGCGCGCTCGATGACGTTCTCCAGTTCGCGCACATTGCCTGGAAAATCGTAACTCTGCAGCACGGGCAGCGCATCCCCGGAAAAATGCACCTGTGCATCACCTCGCAACCGTTCCAGCGTCTGCTGCGCAATGACCGAGATATCCTCGCGCAACTCGCGCAGTGCCGGCATCTGTATCTGGATGACATTCAGCCGGTAATACAGGTCCTGGCGGAATTTCCCTTGATTGACCAGCTCGGCCAGATCGTTGTGCGTCGCGCTGATGATACGCACGTCCACGGCCTCTTCACTGGTCGCCCCCACCTTGCGCACACGCTTTTCCTGTATCGCACGCAACAGTTTCACCTGCATCGTCAACGGCAGGTCCGCGACCTCGTCCAAAAACAATGTCCCGCCGTGTGCCGCCTGAAAAAAACCATCGCGGTCTTTGTCCGCCCCGGTGAACGCGCCTTTCTTGTAGCCGAAGAATTCGCTTTCCATCAGATTCTCCGGTATCGCCCCGCAATTCACCGCAACCATTGCCTGATCGTGGCGCGCGCCGCTCTGCACGATGAGCCGTGCTGCCAATTCCTTGCCGCTGCCCGATTCACCGCTGATATGCACCGGTGCCTGGCTGCGCGCCACGCGCTCGATCAGATCACGCACCTTCTGCATGGCCGGAGCCTTGCCAAGCAAAGCCTTCCCGGGAGCCAAGGCAGTCTGGGGCAGATTCAGCGCGGATTTCACCAGGGCACGCAACTGGTTCAGCGAAACCGGTTTGCTCAGGTAATCGAACGCGCCCGTCTTGAGTGCGGCAACAGCGTTTTCCATATTGCCGTGCGCGGTGATCACTGCCACCGGCACATCCAGATTGCGTTGTGCAATATGCTGCACCACCTGTAAACCATCGCCATCGGGCAAACGCATGTCGGTCAAACAAAGGTCATAGCGGTGTGCCGCCAACTTCGCCAACGCCTCGCGCACATTGCCGGCCTTGTCCACCTCCAGCCCCATCTTGCGCAGTGCCAGTTCCAGCAACTCCAGAATGTCCGGCTCATCATCCACCAGCAAAACACTGGGACTTTTCGCCCGATAGCTATCTGCCATGCTCATGCTCCCGCCGTCTCTGAACAGCATGTTGAAAAACATCTGCGCTCGCTTCGATTATCAATAAATTGTTAATGTGGCTCTCCAAACGTTATACGGAAGCAGGCACCTTCCCGCCCATCGACTGATTGATATTCCAGCCTCGCACCATTCGCCTCGCACAACTCCTTGGCTATATACAGACCTAAACCTGTGCCCTCGGCCGCGGTAGTAAAAAAAGGCTCGAATAATTTTCCCTGATGTTCGACGGAGATGCCGGGACCGTCATCTTGCACATCCAGTATCACCCGCCCATCCTCAACATTCATCGTCAACATCACGCTGCCGGGCAACTTGCGCCCATAGCGTAGCGCGTTGCGGCATAAATTCCAAAGCACTTGCCGCAAGTGACCGCGATCGAAGGAAACCACGACACCGGGTATCCCCGCCAGCACCATCACACCCGGCTCAATCCGCTCCGCCAAATCGAACTCCTCGACAAAGGCGCGCAACATCACACCCGTCTTGAAAACTTCAGAATGGGCACGATCGCGCCGATTCAACTGCATCACGTCCTGCACGATCTGGTTTATGCGTTGCGTATTATCCAGTACGATTTGCAACAAGCGATGTTGCTTGGCATCACCCTGTTCTTCTTGCAACAATTCGGTCGCATAGCTGATCGCCGACAACGGATTGCGCACTTCGTGCGCGATATTCACGGTCAAACGTCCCAAGGCAGCCAGTTTGATTTGTTGCGCCTCAGCCCTCACACGCTGCATATCTTCCAGAAAAATCACCACGCCATTCTCTGCATCTTTCTCGATTGGAACAAAGCGCAACCTGGCTTGCAGACCCACATCAAGCTGCAGGGTATCCCGGCTCGCGCTTCTGGTTTTCTTCCACATCGCATACTGCCCGAACAGGATTGGAAAGGCTTCTGACAATGAACTTTCCGGCCCGATAGTTTTGCGCAGCATTCGTTCGGCGCGGGCATTCATTTGCATGATCATGCCTGCACCACCCACCACCAGCACACCATCCTGCATATCGCGCATCACCAGACGACTCGCCTCGGACAAGCTGACCAAGTCGCGGCCGCGCCGCTGCGCCAGCAATTGACTATCCACGGCATATTTCGCCAGCGTGTGCGCCAACCAGGCCACCGCAAAATAGGCCATGCACAACAAGCCGACCTGGACATACTGCGCCACATCGGCATCGTCATACAGCACCTCGTATGCATGCTCCAGCAACGCGGCGATACTGGCCAACGAGGCAAAGAACAAGGTGATCTTGCCGCGACTGATCAATCCGGCCGCGGCCAGCGAAATCAGCAGCAACATGCCGACATTGCTCTTTATCCCGCCGCTGGCATAAGAAAGCACGGTCAGTGCGACAATATCCACGCCTATTTGCACAGCCAGTTGCCAAGTGAAACGCGGCCAGCGTAAACGCAATGGGATGAATGACAACACTGCCACCGCCAGATACAACACGCTTGTGCCAAAGAACAGAGGCAAGTGGTGAGCGGCCAGCGAAAGCGAAGAACCGAATACGACCGCGAGAAATACGAAGAGGCTGGCCAGCGTCAGCCGGTACAGATTGAAATAGCGCAGGGAACGCCAGAAATCGACGGGGGGGAAATTTGCAGCGGGCTTGGCAGTCATCACACTCAAAGCGAGTTCAGGCTACACTCATTTGCGATGCCTTGTTCACTTGCGATAGGCATCACGATGTTCCGCACAGCAAAAGAAATGCCCGCCAGCCAAAATGCTCTCGCCTTTGGGCAAATGCACACCGCAATGCACGCAACGCACCATATCCTCAGCAACTGTTTTATCTTGCTGGGGCACATTCTTGCGGTAAGACTTGATCAGCAGATAAACCACCACCGCGATGGCGACCAGCAAAAATAAACGGCTCATTCTAAATTGACTCCCTATGACAAAATTAAACCGGCGGACGCAGAGCGGCCATTATATTACGCAATTAACGCCACGCTCTTCACCTGCGCAAATACCTCCATACCTGCCGCCAGTCCTAGCTGGTGACGCGAACGGCGCGTGATGCGCGACAAAATTATCTGCCCGCCACCTACAGCCAGGCGCAAGCTTACCCGATCCGCCCCCTCGTCCTGAATCTCGACAATGCGTGCCGCAAGAATATTGGTGATGCTGGAGCCGTGCGGTGCCGCGATGGCGACGCTCACATCGCGTGCCAATAAACGGGCGCGCACCACGCTACCAACAGCACGCTCGACCTTGCTCACCCACAAATTGCCACCGGAGAAATCCAGACGGGTGAGGTGATAGGCCTCGTCGTGGACAGCCACCTTCGCCTCGATCACCGCGCCCGCGTCATCCAGATGCGCGGTGGGCAAGTCCAGCCGCGACAGCGTGTCGTTGAGCGCGCCACTGGCGATGACACGCCCCCGTTCCAGCAGCACCAGGTAATCGGCCAGCCTCGCCACTTCATCCAACGCATGGCTGACGTACAACACCGGGATGTCCAGTTCGCCGTGCAGCCGCTCCAGATAAAACAGAATTTCCTGCTTGCTGGCGGTATCGAGTGCGGATAGCGGCTCATCCATCAGCAGCAGGCTCGGGCTGGTGAGCAATGCGCGGCCGATGGCGACGCGCTGCCGTTCGCCGCCTGACAGGCTGGATGGATCGTTGCGGTCTATCAACTGGCTCAACCCCAACAATAGAATCACTTGCTCCAACTGTACTTTGCGTTCGCTTGCAGCAATGCGCTGCCAGCCATATTCCAGATTGCGCCGCACCGACAGATGCGGAAACAGGCTGGCTTCCTGAAACACATAACCCAGCGGACGTTGGTGTGTGGTCAGAAACAGCTTGCCCTCTTGCCACACCTCGTCTTTAACCCGCAACAGTCCGCCCGATGCGCGCTCCAGCCCGGCGATGCAGCGCAACAACGTGGTCTTGCCGGAGCCGGAAGGGCCGAACAAGGCAGTGACCCCGTGTGCGGGCAACTGCATATCCACATCCAGCGCAAAGCCTGGATAGGCCAGATCGAAACGGGCTTGGATCATTTGCGCCGCCCGGTCGGGTTTAAAGTATAGAGCAGCAGCAACACGACAAATGAAAATGCCACCATCGCCGCCGACAGCCAGTGCGCCTGAAAATATTCCATCGCCTCGACGTGATCGTAGATCTGCACCGACACCACGCGTGTCTGTCCCGGGATGTTGCCGCCTATCATCAGCACCACGCCGAATTCGCCGACGGTGTGCGCAAAGCCCAGCACCGACGCGGTGAGCAAGCCGGGCTTGGCCAGCGGCAGCGCCACGCTGAAAAAAGTATCCAGCACGGAAGCGCGCAGCGT
>JADGRM010000174.1 GCA_017880945.1 Gallionella sp.
GCAACGGGAATATGAAAAGCCGACAGCAAGGCTTTGGATTCCATTTCCGTCAGCACCTTGCGATGCTCCTGCATCGCGCCCTCGATAATCAACCGCGCGCTTTCCACATCCGGCTCGACGTGGTGCGAGAACGGGCTTGGCACTTGCATCAGCAGCTTCTGGTTGCGGTAGTAGGCGGACAGATGGGAGAACACTTCCACCGCCGGTTCCGGCGTGCGGAAGTGCGGCTTGTGCGCTTTGGCAAATGCTTCGCGTGCCTCGGCGACTTGCGTCTCGCCCATCCAGCAGGTCAGCAGCGGCTTGCTGTGCGTGTTGGAAAGTTCAATCAGTGCTTGTGCCGATTCCAGCGGCTTGGTCATCGCCTGTGGCGTGAGAATCGCCAGCACACCGTCCACGTTTTCATCTTCGAGACAGGCTTTGACGGCGTGGTGGTAGCGATCCGCTTGGGCATCACCGATGATGTCCACCGGATTACCGTGCGGCCAATTCGGCGGCAGATACTGGTTGAGATATTCGATCGTGGCATCCGACAACGTAGCCATCGTGAGCCCCAGGTCGGCGGCGCGATCAGCCGCCATCACCCCGGGACCGCCGCCATTGGTGACAACGGCGAGCCGGTTACCGACCGGGCGGAATCCGCACGACAATGCCTTTGCTGCGGTGAACAACTGCGTGATGGTCTGTACCCGCACCACGCCGGCACGGCTGACAGCCGCGTCGAACACATCGTCCGCACCGACCAGCGACGCGGTATGCGACATCGCCGCTTTGGAGCCCGCCGCATGGCGGCCGACCTTGACCAGAATCACCGGTTTGATGCGCGCGGCGGCGCGTAGCGCGCTCATGAATCTTCGCGCGTTGCGTATGCCCTCGATGTACATCAGGATACTGTGGGTATTGGCATCGGACACCAGATAATCAAGGATCTCGCCGAAATCCACATCCGTGGATGAGCCCATCGACACGACGCTGGAGAAACCCACATCGTTGCTTTGCGCCCAGTCCAGGATCGCGGTACACAGTGCACCGGACTGAGAAATGAACGCGATGTTGCCGGTGTTTGCGCTGCCCTTGTTGAAGGTGGCATTCAGACCGATGGACGGGCGCATGATGCCCAGGCAATTCGGGCCGATCAGGCGTATGCCATAACGACGTGCGGTTTCCAGCAATTTCTTTTCCAGTGCTTCACCTTCATCGCCGGCTTCACCAAATCCGGCGGTGATAATGACTGCCGCCTTCACGCCATGAATGCCACAATTTTCGATGATGTCCGGCACCGTTTGCGGCGGCGTGGCAATCACGACCAGTTCGACCGGTTCGCCTACATCGGCGATGGAAGCATAGGCACGCTTGCCTTGCACCTCCGGGTGTTTTGAGTTAATTGGATAAAGCGAACCCTTAAAGCCGCTTTCCAGCATATTCCGGAACACAATCTGGCCGACCGAATCGGGTCTATCACTCGCGCCGAATACGGCAACAGACTTCGGTGCGAACAAGGAACTGAGATAGTGCTTGCCCATGATTTCGCCTTCAGTTCAAATGTTTATTAGGTATGATAGCATTGTAGCGACCCCTTACCCTTACCATGCAAACCGCCTATATCAGTCATCCGCTCTGTCTCAAACACGACATGGGCACTCATCATCCGGAATCTCCGGCACGCATCCATGCCGTCGAAGATCAATTGATTGCGTCCGGGTTGATGCACTACCTGCAGCATCATGATGCGCCGGCGGCGACACGCGAGCAATTGATGCGCGTGCATGACGCGGCTTATATAGATTCGATCGAGTCCAGTGTGCCACCACAGGGCATCGTGCATCTCGACGCTGATACCGCGCTCAATCCGTTCAGTTATCAAGCTGCGCTGCGTGCTGCGGGAGCCGTGGTGCTGGGAGTGGATCTGGTCATGGGGAAAAAAGTTGAGAATGTTTTTTGTAACATCCGCCCGCCCGGGCACCATGCCGAGCGCGCCCGTGCCATGGGGTTCTGCATTTTCAATAATGTCGCGGTCGGCGCGGCGCATGCGTTGGTGCATCACGGCTTGCAGCGCGTGGCGATAGCGGATTTCGACGTGCATCACGGCAACGGCACGGAAAACATTTTTCACGACGACCCGCGCGTGATGTTGTGCTCCACTTTTCAGTATCCGTTTTATCCCTATTGCGGAGCCGATAGCGGCAACGACCATATCATCAACGTACCGCTTGCTGCCGGAACAGGCAGCGAAGAGTTTCGCGCAGCGGTCACACAACACTGGCTGCCTGCGCTGGAAGCGTTCCAGCCTGAGTTGCTGCTTATTTCAGCGGGATTCGATGCTCATCGCGACGATGACATGGCTTCCCTCAAACTGACCGAAGCGGATTATGCCTGGGTGACCGAGGTGTTAAAACGCATCGCGGGAAAATATGCACACGGCCGTATTGTATCGGCACTCGAAGGCGGCTATGAACTGCACGCTCTGGGTCGAAGTGCACTGGCTCATATCAAGGTGCTCAGCGGCCTGTAAAAAAACCTGCGATCTTTCAGCCCGCACAAAAGCTACGGGGCGCAACGCGCCCCGTATTTTCTATACCTAACTAAAAGGTTTATGCAGAGAACGAAGAACCGCAACCGCAAGTAGTGGTTGCATTCGGATTCTTGATGACGAACTGCGCACCTTCCAATCCTTCCTGATAGTCGATTTCCGCACCAACCAGATACTGGAAGCTCATTGGGTCGATCAGCAATTGCACGCCATTCTTGTTCAGCACGGTGTCGTCTTCGTTGGTCACTTCATCAAAAGTGAAGCCATACTGAAAGCCCGAACAACCACCGCCGCTGACGAACACGCGCAACTTAAGATCGACATTGCCTTCTTCCTCGATCAATTGTTTCACCTTGTTGGCCGCGTTGTCGGTAAACAACAGCGGGTCTTGCACTTCTGTCATTGCGTTCATTTGATGCTCCTAAATAAATTATTCACCATTGCCAGCCTTAAACGCCACCACTTTATCCTGTGCTGCAGTGTTACTGTGTATCAGGCGCCCGTCAACAACTGCGCCCAACTGGATTTCCAGCGTGGTGTAATTCACATCACCATTGACCTTGGCCTTGCTCTGTAGTTCCATATATTCGCTGGCGAATACCGGCCCGCTTATTGTGCCATTGATTACCAGATGAGTGACATTAACCTCGCCATTCACCCGTGCATGCTCGCTCAATACCAGCGTGCTCGGCTTGCCCTGCGCAGCAACAACGTTGCCGTTGATCTGCCCGTCAATGCGCAATCCGCCGCTGAAATTCAAATTGCCTTCGATGGTGGTTCCGGCTCCGATCAACGAATCGATCTGGGTTTGTGGTTTGCTGTGTTTCTTGCTGAACATTGTTTACTCCTTGGCTTGTGAAAGGCTTACACTTTGTCGCACCTTCGGCTCAGTTCCGCCTTGTTCGAATATGCGCACTTGCACATCATTCAGTTGCGCATCGGGCGGCAACTGGATGGTTTGTTCAATACGGCGATAATACCTGAAGCTGAGCCTGAATTGTGCATTCCCTGACTCTTCTTGTGGGAATACATGGGTGGTGCTTTGCCCGTTTTCCACTACCGTGGCGACCAACTGGTAGCTGCCGCTAAACGTCTTGGCGCGCTGTCCGCTCTGCACCAGCAACATGCGCAGGTGATATTCGCCGGGTATCTTGTCACGCTCCAACGTTAAACGATGCACACCCAGTTCGCCCTCTTTACCGCTCGTCGCGGTCAGGTTCTGAAAGAACACCAGGTCTTCCTGAAGATGGACATTCTCATCCGCCAGATTCTTTAACTGCTCGGAAGTCGCCTGGTTGCTGGCCTGCTCGATTTGAATTTTCCGCTCGTATTGCGCCACCTGATTGCTCAGTTGCGTATTTTCATCTGTTAATTTGGCGACCTGATCGTGCAACCTGGATAATTCCTGTTCGGCCTGGCCTCTATGGAATCCGGCCAACTCCAGGCCGCTGTCATATGCCCACCACGCTAATACGATTGCCGCCAGCACGAACGGCAACATCATGCCCCAGCGCAAATACCAGGGAATATGCGGCCGCACCGACATCTGCCGTGCGGAAATACTGAATCTGCGATTGACTCTGCGTTCGACCCCGCGCCACATATCAGGGTAACAAAGGAACGTTATTCAATGCGGTAACTTCCGGTAACCCAAACATGATATTCATGTTTTGCACCGCCTGGCCTGCCGCTCCCTTGACCAGATTATCGATCACCGACAAAACCACTACCGTGTCACCGCCTTGCGGCCTATGCACAGCGATACGACAGTGATTCGCACCGCGCACCGAGCGTGTCTCGGGATGACTGCCTGAAGGCATCACATCTACGAAAGGCTCGTTGGCATACCGCTGTTCGAACAAGGCCTGCAGATCCACCTCGCGCGTCAGCCTGCCGTACAGCGTGGCATGGATGCCGCGTATCATCGGCGTGAGATGAGGCACAAAAGTCAGCCCGACCCCTTCACCCCGCACACGCGCCAATCCCTGTTTGATTTCCGGCAAGTGGCGATGTCCTGCCACCCCGTAAGCCTTGAAATTATCCGAGGCTTCCGCAAACAAATTAGCCATTTCCGTCTTGCGCCCGGC
>JADGRM010000175.1 GCA_017880945.1 Gallionella sp.
CGCGCTGTTCCTGCAATATGTGAAGCATCAGGATCCATGCCCGCTGTGCATGGTGCAGCGCGTGATCTTCATCGCCCTGCTGGCGGTGTTTGCGCTCGCTGCATTGCATGGCCCGAAGCGTGCGGGGGAACGCGCCTATGCAGCACTGATAGCACTGCTGTCGCTGACCGGTGTGGGTGTCGCGGCACGCCACATCTGGATTCAAAACCTTCCAAAAGATCAGGTGCCCGCCTGCGGTCCGGGGCTGGACTACATGCTGGATACCATGCCGCTGGCCAACGTGTTGAAGCAACTGATGCACGGCTCCGGCGAATGTGCGGCAAAGGGCTGGACATTCCTCACCCTCGGCATCCCTGAATGGTCGCTGATTTGCTACATCGCGCTGGGTGTATGGGCGGTGCTGATCATGGTACGTAAAAAGAATTGATTAGATACTTGGTGACATGACGGCTACCAGCCGGCAAGCCTGTTTGTCGTCCCGGTGGTGTTCACCAACCTGTAAACCCTGTTCGACAAGCTCAAAAATCGCGGCCCACAAGAGGGCATGATCGAAACCCTTATTCATGCCCGCTGCGGTACGCCCTGAAAGAATGACTGGCAGAGCGCCGGCTTTGTCCCGGTAATCATCAGGTGTCCATGCAGCATCGGTTGTGCTATCAGCGCAATCGTCGCTCCAAATACTCCGCAAAAGAGAAAGGGAAATTGTCAGGCAAGCATTTTTTGCTATCGACAAAACCGTGGTTTTTCTGCACAATAGTTAGCAAGCTAACTATTTGCAGCCCAATCAATAATGAAACCTTTGAACGAACAATTCGCGGAATCGATGTTTCTGACCACCCACGCGTGGCGCACCGCGTTGGATCGACGGCTTCGTCCGCTGGGATTTTCGCATTCCCGCTGGCTGTTGCTGCTGCATCTGTCACGCAATGATGGCTGCACCCATAGCGAACTGGCTCAAAGCATGGGCATAGAAGCCGCGACACTGGTCAGGCTGGTCGATCATATGGAAAAGGAAGGACTGCTCAAACGCTGCGGCAGCGAGACCGACCGTCGGGTCAAGCATCTGCGCTTGTCAGAGGACGGCAAATCGGTGGTGGAAAATATCCGATCTTACGCCGCCGAGTTGCGCAAGGAAGTATTGGCCGGGCTGAGCCAATCCGAGATCAAAAACGCACTCGATGTCATGAACAACATACGCGGCAAACTAGTGGAACTCACATGAAACATCTCATCGCAAACAAAAAGCTCATTATCGCCGGACTGTTGCTGGCCGCATTGCTCGGCGGTTTCGCTTACATGCATTTCTCGGGGCTCTCGCGCAGTACCGAGAACGCCTATATCAATGCCGATGTGGTGAACGTGGCTTCGCTGGTTGCGGGGCGCGTCATTGCCGTGCATGTCAAAGACAACCAGCATGTGCGCAAAGGCGATGCGCTGTTCGACATCGATCCGGAACCGTTCGCGATCGCGTTGTCGCGCGCGCAGGCCGACCTGGCGCTTGCCAGGCAGACTGCGCGGCAGGACAACGCGGAAATCTCCGTCGCGCGCGGACAAGTCGCGCAGACCGAAAGCGATCTTGCCAACGCCCGCACCAGTTATGCCCGCGATCAGGAACTGGTGGCGAAGCATTTTCTGTCTCAGCAATCCCTCGATGACGCGCAGACACGATCACAAAGTTTGCAGGCATCGCTGGAACAGGCGCGCGCCAAATTGACCAAGGCGCTCTCCATACCGGTGAAGCCAGAAGAGCGCGGCGACGTGTTGAAGGCGCAGGCCGCGATCGCGCAAGCCAGGCTGGACCTGGAGCACACCCATGTCACCGCGGCGCAGGATGGGCAGCTTAGCAACCTCACGCTCGCGGCGGGTTCGCTGGTCGGTGTCGGCATCCCGCTGTTCGCGCTGATCGCCGACAACAGCTTCCACATCGAGGCCAATTTCAAAGAGACCGAACTGGTCGGCATCCATCCCGGACAGGACGTGGACATCCAGATCGACATGTATCCCGGGCAGCATTTCAAAGGCACGGTGGAAAGCCTGAGCGGGGGCACAGGCACGGCATTCTCGCTGCTGCCGCCGCAGAACGCCACCGGCAACTGGGTGAAGATCGCGCAGCGCGTGCCGGTGCGCATCAAGCTCGCCCCGACGGATGCCGAGCACCCGCTGCGCATCGGCGCGACGGCAACCGTGAGCGTGCAACTGAAATAGTTTTATGAACACCAACCGGGTATTGACAGGCACCGCCGTGATGGCCGCGACCATCATGCAGGTGCTGGACACCACGATCGTCAACGTCGCGCTGCCCAACATGGCGGGGCAGCTTGACGCCACGCCGGACAACATCGGCTGGGTGCTCACCTCTTACCTGATCGCCTCCGCGATGATCATGCCGCTCACCGGCTACTTCACCGACCGCATCGGACAGAAGCGTTTCCTGCTGATCAGCATCGCCGGGTTCGTCATTACCTCGGCGCTGTGCGGCATGGCGGCCAGCCTGGCGCAGATGGTGTTGTTCCGATTCCTGCAAGGCGTGTTCGGCGCGGCGCTGGTGCCGCTGTCGCAATCGATCATGCTGCAAATATTTCCCGGCGAGCAGCGCGGCAAGGCGATGGCGATCTGGAGCATGGGCGTGATGGTCGCGCCGATCATGGGGCCGACGCTGGGCGGCTGGCTCACCGAGGAGTGGAGCTGGCGCTGGACGTTCTACATCAACCTGCCGGTCGGCATCGCTTCCTTCATCCTCGCGATGCGTCATGTGCACGACACCCCCACGCGTGCGAGGCGCATGGACTGGATGGGCTTCGCCACGCTGGCATTGGGCATAGGCGCGCTGCAGCTGGTGCTGGATCGCGGCAACCAGGACGACTGGTTCAGCTCGCAGACGCTGGTTTTCGCCGCCTTCGTCTCCGCCGCATCCATCATCTTCTTCATCGTTTACACGCTCACCGGCAAGCATCATCCGCTGTTCGATTTGCGTATTTTCCGCGACCGCAACTTTCTGGTCGCCAGCCTGATCATGACCACCATCGGCATCGGCTTCTTCGGCGGCATGCTGCTGCAATCGCTGTTCCTGCAGAACTTCCTCGGCTATCCCACCTTCGAAGCCGGGCTCTACATGGCACCGCGCGGACTGGCTTCGTTCCTGGTGATGATCTTCGTCGGCAAGTTCGTCGGCAAGATACAGCCGCGCAACTTCATCTTCGCCGGCATCCTCGCCAGTATCGCAGGGAATTATCTGATGACGCGTTTCACCTCCGGCATCACTGCGAACGACTTGATCGTGCCGATGATGCTGCAAGGCATGGGCATGGGGCTGATCTTCGTGCCGATCTCCACGCTCGCCTTCACCACCCTGCCCAAAGAGGCTGCCGCCGAGGCCGCGGGCATCTACAGCCTGATCCGCGCGCTGGGTTCCGCGCTGGGCATCTCGATACTCGCCACCTATTTCTCGCGCAGCACGCAGCAGAGCTGGAGTCTGCTGCGCGGCGAGATAACCCCGTATAGCGAAGCACTGCACGCCTATCTCGCCCCGCTGCATCTCGGCGCAAACGACCCGCAAGGCATCGCCATCGCCGCCAGGGCGGTGCTGCATCAGGCGCAGAACATCGGCTATATCGACAGCTTCTGGTTCGCCACGCTCAACTTCGTGATGATGCTGCCGCTGCTGTTGCTGGTGCGCACGCCGGCCAAAGCAGCGCCTGCCCAGATGCAGGCCAACCCGGAGTAAATCGCCTCCCGGAAAAATCGGTCGCCTTCGTATCCGGAGTGATTGCATCAGGACAGTGAGCAATCAATAAGATTGCACATCAACAAAATTCAATGTCATCATGCGCGTCAGTACGATTAAAGAATTTTCCCAATAAACTCATTACATCAGAGCATCCGCATGGACTACGACGTTCTCATCATCGGTTCCGGTCCCGCCGGGCAGCATGCAGCATGGCAAGCGGCGCGCATGGGCAAACGTGCCGCGATCATCGAACGCAAACCCAAAATCGGCGGAGCAGGGCTGCAAACCGGGACCATACCCAGCAAGGCAATGCGCGAAGTGGCTTATCTGGTATCGCGTTCCGGATACGGTGGCATGCGTCAGGTACTGGCACCGGATAGCCCCAGTCGTCGGGCATTATTGGCGGATGCGGTGCGGCGCAAGGAAGTAGTGATCTCGCAACAGGAGTCGGTCATTCTGCAGCGCCTGCTGCGTTCCGGTGTGGCGTTGATTCCGGGCGAGGCGTCGTTTGTCGATGCGCATACCATGCAGGTCACCGATGCAGTCGGCAAGACTCGCCAGATTTCTGCAGATGCCATCGTGCTTGCTACAGGCTCCCGACCCCGTCGTCCGTCCAGCGTGCCGTTCGATAAAAAAACGGTGCTGGATTCGACCTCGATCCTGAATCTTCGCCATCTGCCTGACAGTCTGCTGGTGGTGGGCGGCGGGGTGATCGCATGCGAGTTCGTCTCGATATTTGCAGCGCTGGGCGTGCAAGTCTGCGTGGTGGATAGCCATGCACAATTGCTGACTTATCT
>JADGRM010000025.1 GCA_017880945.1 Gallionella sp.
GATTGGCCAACGGGTGAACCACATGAAGATCGGCATACCAAAAGAAATCAAGACCAATGAAAACCGTGTCGCACTGGTGCCGGCGGGGGCGGAGGCTTTGGTATCGGCGGGGCACACGGTCATCGTCGAAAAGGGCGCGGGCCAGGGCAGCGATTTCACCGATTCGCAATACCTGATAGCAGGCGCGCAGATCGCCAAGGATGCCGATGTGGTCTGGGCGGCATCCGACCTGATCGTGAAAGTGAAAGAGCCGATCGAGCCGGAATGGAAACGCATCAGGCCCGGCCAGATCATCTTCACTTACTTCCATTTCGCCGCCAGCGAGCAATTGACCAAGGCGCACATCGCCTCCGGAGCGGTTTGCATCGCTTATGAAACGGTCGAATTGCCCTCGGGCGAGCTGCCGCTGCTGACACCGATGTCAGAAGTGGCCGGGCGCATGGCGATTCAGGAAGGCGCCAAGTATCTGGAGAGCCTGCATGGCGGGCGCGGCATCTTGCTCAGCGGCGTGCCGGGCGTGCCGCCCGCCAAGGTGGTGATAATCGGCGGCGGCGTGGTCGGCTTCAACGCGGCAAAGATCGCGGCCGCGCTGGGCGCCAGTGTAATCATCCTCGACCTGTCGCTGGAGCGGCTGCGCTATCTCAGTGATGTGATGCCCACCAACGTGCAGCTGATATTGTCCAACCGGCACAATCTGCTGGAGCAGATCACCCATGCCGACCTGGTCATCGGCGCGGTGCTGGTACACGGCGCCGTCGCGCCCAAACTGATACGCCGCGAAGACCTCGGCAAGATGCACGCCGGTGCGGTGATCGTGGATGTCTCGATCGACCAGGGCGGCTGCGTCGAGACCATGCATCCCACCACACACGAGAACCCCACCTTCATCGTCGATAGTATCGTCCACTACGGCGTGGCCAACATGCCCGGTGGTGTGCCGCTCACCGCCACACTGGCGCTGACCAACGCCACCTTGCCCTACGTGCTGCAGTTGGCGAACAAGGGATATCTGAAGGCGCTCGAGGATTCTCCGGCGCTGCTCAAGGGGCTCAATATCATCGGCGGAAAAATAACGCACAAGAAAGTCGCCGAGGCGTTCGGCTTGGAGTATCACGCCGCAGAATCGATTGTCGACTGAAGCGATTTTCTCCGCCGCAAGATCTACATGGCAAATTTCCTTGCTGCCTTTGGTAAACTTAGCCTGACTCCCTTATCCATGAAGAAAGGTTGACGATGCGCCCTATGCCGCCCGGTGTTCGAATTATCCTCATCGCCACGATAGTCAGCTTCATGCTGCAACTCGCCGCCGGTGATGGAATGATCGCCAGTCTCGCCCTGTGGCCGCTGCAAGGCAACTTCATGCCCTGGCAGCTCGTTACCTATGCGTTCCTGCACGGCAGTATCACCCACATTGCCTTCAACATGTACGGCCTGTGGCTGTTCGGCAGCGAACTGGAATACTTGCTGGGGCGGCGAGCGTTCCTCCAGCTCTATTTCGCCAGCGTCCTGTCGGCAGGGCTGATGCAATTGCTGGTCACGAGTTTCACCGGCGGTGTCTATCCCACGCTGGGCGCGTCCGGCGGCGTGTTCGGGGTGTTGCTCGCTTATGGGATGTTCTTTCCGAACCGGATCATCGTGCTATTGATCCCTCCGATACCCATGCCCGCATGGCTGTTCGTGATCCTGTACGCAGGCATCGAACTGACGCTCGGCGTGACTGGGACACAGGCGGGCGTTGCGCATTTTGCCCATCTCGGCGGCATGATCGGCGGGTATATGGTCATCCGCCGCTGGCGTCGCAGGGGTCGCTGGAAATGACACCTTAAGCTTTTCCAAAATCATATTGCGCTGCAACGTTAAATCCACCAGAATCAGTACGTAAAAGCTGACTCCAGTGCCCGGCAAGATTGATGCCCCAGCCAGCTTGGACCAAGCGTTGCTGCACGATGGCGCGCTGATCCACCCCGTTCGATTAGCACCATGCCATAGCAATCTCAAACAGGAGGATAAATCATGATACGCAATCCGATCGACATCGCCACCCGAGTAAGCCCCGAACTATCCAGCCTCATCGAAACCCTGATCGACCAATTGGACTCCGGCGAGCCGATGACGCTGGCCGCGGTTCGCTCATTCCTCAAGCATGGAATGCCGGTCGAAATGGACGAAGACGAACACCTGCATCACTTCGACGTCGACGAATCGGTCATCGACGAACTGGACGAACTGATCGAACAGTTCGGAGAATCGGCGGCAGCGATGGACTTCATCTACGCCTTTGCCAGCGAAGCGCTCTCGCGGGTGATAGAAGAAGTCATGAACGACGAAAATCGCGAAAACCCGCCAACGCTTGAAGATGTGCAGGGAGCGATACTCAACGGCTTGGGCGCCAGCCTGGTGGGCGAGGGTGTTCTGGAAGAAGATGAGGAAGACGTGCTGGTGCCCGAGATCGGAAACCTGATCGAACGATTCGGTGTCGATGCCATGGCGGAGGATTTTTTGCGGTATGAATAGCGTAGCCGCTAACACTACATACGAGAACCCCGTCTTCATCTTCGATGGCATCGTTCACTACGGCGCGGCCAACATGCTCGGCTGCGTGCCGCTCACCGCTACGCTACGCTGACCAACGCCACCTTGCCCTATGTGCTGCAATTGGCGAGCAAGTGATACCGGCAGGCGCCCAATGAATCTCCGGCACTGCTCAAAGGGCTCAACATCATCGGCGGAAAAATAACGCACAAGAAAGTCGCCGAGGCATTCGGGTTGGAGTATCACGCTGCGGAATCTATTGTTGACTGACCCATGCCGGATGCAAATGTGGGCTCGTTGAAAACTACTGCTCGCAGCCTATGTCAGATTTAATTGATGCAGTACTCGTGCATGGTCACTTTCATGTTTACCTTTTTTGTTCAATGTGCGGTATCGCACATCGGACGCAAGCCAGCCGCGATAGTATTAACCTGCTAACCTTGGCAGCCCATGAAGCTCATCGCACCCATGAAGCTCATCAAACCCATAAAGCTCATCGACCCAAGAACAGCCCACGTCCTGAAAAATCCGGTCGCCTTCGCGCTCGGGGTGATGAAAGGCTTTCAGGCCAACCAGGGCCTGCTGCTTGCCGGCGCGGTGGCCTATTACGCGCTGCTCTCCATTGTGCCGCTGCTCATCCTGATAGTGATCGCGCTGTCGCAAGTTATCGACCAGGACGTGCTGCTGGCGACGCTGAACAGGGCGCTGGAGTATGTGGTGCCGGGCGAAGGCAGGGCGGTGGTGGTGGAGCTGAAGGCATTCCTCGATCACCGCGCGATGATCGGCTGGGTGCTGCTCATCACGATGCTTTTTTTCAGCTCGCTCGGCTTCAAGGTGCTGGAGAGTGCGATCTCGGTGATCTTTCTGCACCGCGTGGAGAAGCGCAAGCGGCACATCCTCGTTTCCCTGCTGCTGTTGCCCTTCGGCTACATCTTTTTCATCGGCGCGGTGCTGTTCGTGGGCACGTTCGTGATCGTCGACCTGATGGCGATGGGCGGCGAGCATCTGGTTATCCTGGGGCATAGCTGGTCGCTGGGCGGCTTCTCGCGCTGGATGATCTATATTGCCGGCGTGCTCGGGGAGATACTGCTCATTTCCGGGATCTACTACTTCATGCCGGTGGGCAGGCTGACGGCGCATCACGCGCTGATCGGCGGCGTCGCGGCGGGGCTGCTGTGGGAATTGATCCGCCATGCGCTGGGCTGGTATTTCGGCACGCTGTCGCAGGTGAGCGTGGTGTATGGCTCGCTCACCACGGCCATCATCGTGCTGCTCAGCATGGAAGTGGCCGCCACGCTGCTGTTGCTGGGCGCGCAGGTGATCGCGGAATACGAACGCATCGAGATCGGCGCGGCCCCGAAGAAGCCGGTGCCGATGCACACCAAAGCCACCTGAATCAGCCGCGCTGCGGCTGCCAGTTTGGGTGAGCCATCTGTCCGAAAAACTTTTGGCCGGGCACCCGTAGGAGCGGGCCATGCGGGTGCCCGGACAAGAGTTTTTCGTACCCGCGATTCTCTTGTTCGCGGGCATGGCCCGCTCCTACAATTGATGCTGATCTTGATTAATCTAACATGTTACGTCTGCCAAGTGCGTTGCCGCACAGTTCGTCTCGCAAAACTTGTGGACAATGTCTCCATTGAATCGTGTTGGCATCGCTGTTCATTCAGTGCAAATGCCATGCCGCTTGAAAATGAGGAGTAGCAGGATGAGTTCATCGAAGCATCTCGAGTATTACAAGGCGGCGACCCGCGCCGGCCTGAAGTATGTCAGCGATGTCCTTGCCGGCATCAGCCGGCGCCGTTCCGGCAAGGGCTGGAGCTATGCCGATGCGGACGGCTTGCGCATAGAAGACCCGGTCATGCGCAAGCGGCTCAACGCGCTGGTGATCCCGCCGGCGTGGGCCAACGTGTGGATTTGCCCCGATCCCGATGGCCACATCCAGGTGACCGCACGCGATGCGCGCGGTCGCAAGCAGTATCACTACCATCCTTTGTACCGCGCAGCGCGCGACCAGTCGAAGTTTCTCCACATGTTCGAATTCAGCGAAATCCTGCCGGTGCTGCGCGAGCGGGTGGAGCGCGATCTGCGCGCCGGCGAACAGACCCGGCGTCAGATGCTCGCTTCGGTGGTGTGGCTGCTGGACAGGACGCTGATCCGCGTAGGCAACGACGAATACGCGCGCAAGAACCAATCCTATGGGCTGACGACGATGCTGAGGAAGCATGCGAAGGTCATTGGCTCGCTGTTGCGCTTCAGCTTCCGCGGCAAGAGTGGAGTCGAGCACATCGTGGCGGTCGACGACCCGCGGCTCGCCCGTATCGTGCAGCGTTGCGAAGATTTGCACGGGCAGGAAATCTTCCAGTATGTAGATGAGTTCGGCCAGCGCAAGCCGATTTTATCGGACGATGTGAACGAATATCTGCGGGAAATCACCGGCCGTGACATCACGGCCAAGGATTTCCGTACTTGGGGCGGCACCATGGTGGCCGCCGTGGCGTTGCGCACGATGGGACCGGCGGCCAGCCGGAGCGAGGCGGATCGCAACATCCTGCGGGCGCTCGACGCGGTGGCGGAACGGCTCGGCAACACGCGCGCTGTGTGCCGCAAGTATTACGTGCATCCCGCGCTGCTGAGTGCCTATTACCTGGGTCACACGGCTCCGCATTTTCCGGTGCCGAAAACGCACAACGTCCTCCATAAGTTGTCGCATGCTGCGCTGCAGCGCGACGAGCTGGCAGTGCTGGATTTTCTCCATAAGTTGGCCGTGTAGCTTGGCTGGCAATATCCGGTACGGGATGTAACGGCAAAGAATAAATGTCGGGCTCGAATTGTTTTAAGATACGCAAACGAACGAATCAATCGAGGAATTCTCGAGATGAATCACAATCCCTTGCTGTGGTTGGACACCCGCGTGATGCATTGCGGCAAGTTCGGCGTGATGTTGTTGTTGTGCCTGGCCTGCGCGCCTGCACAGTCGCGCACGGATGCGCTGGCCTATGAAAATCAGACGCTGACACTGGATGGCGAGCTCAGGATGGTGCGCGTGCCCAAGGGTTACAGTCTTGAGTTGCTCAGCCGCATGGATGAGCCGCGCATGCTGACCTTTGCCGCGAATGGCGATCTGTTCGCCGGTTCGAAATCCGGCAAGGTGTATCGCTTGCCGCCTCCCTATACCAACCCGGAGGTGCTGGTGGATCTGGGCGATTATCCGCACAGCGTGGCGTTCCGGCCGGGCGAGATATTGATCGCGCGGACCGATGGTGTGTATCGCGCGCCGTACACGCCGGGGCAGTCCGTGATCGCGCCGGATGCGGTAGTGTTGCTGGCGGCTTTGCCTGGCGGGGGCGGGCATGACAGCCGCACTGTGGGGGTGGGGCCGGATGGGCGGGTGTATGCGAGCCTGGGTATCCAGCACAATTGCAGCGACCAGTATCTGGGCGAGGGCTATGCATTCAATGCTAGGCGTGGCGGGGTGGTGGTGTTGCGCGAGAGCGGCGGCAAGGCAAGCTGGGAGCCTTATGCCTCGGGGCTGCGCAATCCGGTCGGGTTCGCTTGGCAGCCTCAGACCGGTGTGCTTTATGCCAGCAACAACGGGCCGGATCATCTGGGTTTCGATCAGCCGCCGGAATATTTCAGCAAGCTCACCGCCGGTTCTTTTCACGGCATGCCGTGGTTCCAGTTCGATGGTATACAGGTGATACGCGATGACTGTGTGACCAGCAAGCCGCCGCGACCCGTCAATAAGGTGACAATACCAGCCGCGACTTTCCCGGCGCGCAATGCGCCGCTGGGCATGGCCTTTGTGCCGAAGGGCGCGATGGATGCAAGCCTGGAATTCGATGCGGTGGTCGCGCTGCACGGTTCATGGGGCACGCAGCCCAGCGGCGGTTTCATGGGCAGCTCCGCCACGCGCCGTCCGCCAAAAATTGTGGCGGTGCGCTTTCAGAATAGGCAGGCGGTGCGCGTGGATGATCTGGTCACCGGCTTTCAATTGCCCAACGGCAAACGCTGGGCGCGCCCGGCAGGCGTCGCGCTCGGCCCGGACGGCGCGCTGTATTTCAGCAGCGACAGCGAGATCAACGGGCTGTTCAGGTTGAAGCGGGTGAGGTGATCGTGCTGGGGTAATGCTTGCCATAAGACCGTTAAAAGACTATATTTGGTCTTCACCACCTCAAATAAAAAATCATGCGTTCAACGAACATCAAACCCATCAGCTACCTCAAGGCCAATGCCGCCGAGGTGCTTAAACACTTGGCCGAACAGCGCGAACCTTTTCTGATCACGCAGAACGGGGAAGCCAAGGCAGTTATCCAGGACATTGCTTCCTATGAAAGCACACAGGAAACGCTGGCGCTGTTGAAGATACTGGCACTGGGGAATCGCGAGATCGAGGAAGGCAAGGTAAAGCCCATCGCCGACGTCGCACGTCGCCTTCGCGCCAGGAAGACATCGGTAAAATGAGCTACAAGGTATTGCTCTCCCGCAGTGCCGAGCGCGACTTCGAAGAAATCTATAATTACATCGCCGAGAACGATACGCAAGGCAACGCAGATCACGTGCTGGATAAACTGATGGACGTGGCAGAAACATTGGCCTCCTTCCCGGAGCGCGGCTCCTATCCAAAAGAGCTGCTCGCTCTCGGTATCCGCGAATATCGCCAGGCGCACTTCAAACCCTACCGGGTCATCTATCGGGTGATTGGGAAACAAGTGCTCATCTACATGATTGCGGACGGCAGACGCGATATGCAAACACTGTTGTCGCGCAGGATGCTGGGCGCGTAGCAGGCCAGCTTCCTCGGATATGCAAACGAACGAATCAATAAGAACAGCCTATTGAGATTAACCACGAACATCTGGAGCTGCTGGTTACCCGCGTGCTGTTGTGTGACGTAGCGAAAACAGGGTGAATTGCACCGTCAGCAGTTTTGAAATTTTCGCCGCCGCGGGTGCATAATGGCACCCTTCATATTGTCCCCGCTACGACATGAACCCAATCGCTTTATTCTTCTATCACCTGAGGCGCACACTCAACGCCATTTCCGCGCTGCTTGCCAGGAAATGGGGAGCCGGTTTTTATCTGTATCTGGCCGGTTTGTTCACTGTGCTCGCGATCGCCGATACGACTTTTCTGCACTTCACCGCCAACATGAAGCAGGGCGCGTTCGACATGATGGTGCGCTACCGGCTGGTGGTGCCCAAGCCCGATCGGGATATCGTCATCGTCGATATCAACGAGGCGAGCCTGGCGGCGATGGCCAAGGAATATGGCCGCTGGCCGTGGCCGCGCCAGGTGCTGGGCGAGTTCGTCGAGCAGATCGAGAAGCAGCACCCGCAGGCGGTGGTGTTCGATATTTTGTTCAGCGACCCGGATGTGTACAACGCGGATAGCGATGCTTATTTCGATGCGGCTATCGCCGGGACGAGCAACACTTTTTTCCCGATGATGCGGCTGGACCCCGCCGACGATGCATTGAGCCAGGTGGAGCCGGGCATGATCCCGGGCGTGGTCGCGCTGGATCAGGAGGCGCGGACGGATGCGACGGTGGCGGTGGTGTTGCCGTATTTCAACTCGGTGATGAAGGGCGGACGTATCGGTTTGCACAACATCTATCCCGATGCCGATGGCATCACGCGCCAGTATCCGGTCTATCGCGACGACTACGGCTGGAAGATGCCTTCGCTGCCGCTGCGCGTCGCGCAGCAGTTGAATTTTCCGCAGCCGGTCGCGCAGCAGGTGTTGCTCAATTGGCGCGGCCCGCCTTTCACTTACCACTCGGTGAGTTTCAGCGATGTGTACGCCGACCTGGGCAGCAAGACCAGGAAGCGCCCGGCGGACGAGTTCACCGGCAAGATCGTGATCATCGGTTCGACTGCGCCCAGCCTGTTCGACATCAAGTCGACTCCGCTCAGCCGCATGCATCCCGGTGTGGAGATACTGGCCACGGCCATCGACAATTTCAAGCACGATGATTATCTGCGCTTCCCCGATGCTCGAATCATTTATTTCCTGCTGACGCTGGCCTTCATCTGGGCGACGGCGTGGGTGTTTTACCGCAACATCGTGCGGGACAAGATCGACAGGTTGTTCGGCATGTCGCAATTCATCCTGATCGGTATTTCCTATGCCAGCATCAATCTTTCCACGACGTATATCGATCTCACCGGCCCGGTCGCGCTCGGCCTGGCTTATTTCACGATCGCGCGGCTTTACGCTTTGGCCACCGTCAAGGCGCTGGCGGATAACGCGGTGCGGATCGCGCATCTGCGCGATGGGGAGATGCGCGGTGTGCTGATGTTGATCCGCATCAACAGCCAGGCCGCCGCAATGAACGACAAGATCCGTGAGAAGGTGCGTTTGGGGATGGAAGAATCGGGCAGCACGGCGCGCAGCGTGGACATCATCAAGGGCACCCAACAAGGTTTGTGGGGGCTGTTCGAGGACACGCTGGCGATCTCGTGGATGTGCCCGCCGGGCGACGACGAGGCGCGAAAAAACATCGCTCGCGATGTCGAGGCGGCGGAGCGGTCGGTTGGGCCGTTGTTGCGAAAATACAGCGTGATTTCGGATAGTGATGTGGCATGCTTCGTCCACGAAGGAGTGATCGCCAGGGGCGAGCAGGCACGCGACAGCTGGCGGGCGTTGTTCGCCGCAACGGTGCTGCATTGGAATGAAACGAGACAGGAGAAATCATGATCAAGACGATACGTTGTATCCACATTTTGTTGGCAGCGCTGCTGCTGATGCCGCTTGCCCATGCGGGTGAAAGCGGTGCCCTGATAAAGGCAGATGAGTTGAAAGCGGAGCCGTTCCGCGATGCCAAGACCGTAGCCAAGTTGGCGGTGGGCGATAAGGTCGATATCTTGAAGAAGGACGGCGGTTGGCTCAAGGTGAAAAGTGCCAAACGCAGCGGCTGGGTGCGCATGCTCAGCGTCCGCCGCGGCGGGGCGCCGGGCAAGGCCACGGCGGGTGCGTCTGGTTTGGCGAGTCTGGCATCGGGGCGCGCCGGAACCGGGCGGGTGGTCGCCACGACCGGTATTCGCGGTCTGAACGAGGAAGACCTCAAGGCGGCGAAATACGACGAGGCTGAAGTGAAACTGACAGAGTCTTTTTCCACCGGTCGCACCGAGGCAAAAAAATTCGCCGACAAGGGAAAGCTGAAGGCGCAGAAGGTGGATTATCTTCCCCAGACGAATGCAGGAGAGGCGAAATGAAACGCACAGTGGGCAGGGTGTTGTTCGGACTTGGGCTGTGGTCGTGTTTTAACGCGGCATCCGGATTGGATCTGGACGAGCTGAAGGGTGCGGTGGGTGACCTGAAAAAGCAGCGCGACTCCGCCGCGTCCACCGCGAGCGAACTGGACATGAAAGCGAAGTCCGCCGGGTTGGCCGAATACAGCGACGCGGAGGAAGCCGCCATCGGCCGGCAGATCGCCGGCAATCTGCTCGGTGCCGCGCCCCTGGTCAAGGACAAGCAACTGCAAAAGTATGTCAACAACGTGGGTCGCTGGGTCGCCAGCCAGAGCGAGCGCCCCGACCTTGCGTGGCATTTCGGTGTGATCGATACGGACGACATCAATGCTTTCGCCGCGCCCGGCGGCTATATCTTTGTGACCCGCGGTCTGTACCGGTTGCTTAACGAGGAGTCCGAGTTGGCCGGCGTGCTGGGGCACGAGATCGGTCATGTGATCCGCAAGCACCATCTGAAGATCTTGCAGAAAAGCCGGGTGGTGGATCAGGGCGGCAAGCTGCTCGGGGGGCAGGCTGGCGGCAACGAGAATATCCGCAATCTGATCGGCAACGGCGCGGAGATCGTTGCGCGCTCGCTCGACAAGAACGCCGAGTTCGAGGCCGACCGCATCGCGGTGGTATTGGCTGCGCGTGCCGGTTATGAAGCCTTCGGTCTGCCGCAGGTGCTGCAGGAGATCGGACATTCCGGCAACGACGACAGAGTGGCGCTGCTATTCAAGACTCACCCCCATCCCGATGAACGATTCGCCAGACTGGGCGATGCGATGGACGGACGCTTCGATAAGCTGAAGGGTAAGACGCTGGCGGCGCGCTTTTACCGGATCAAATAGCGGGTGCCGGTGTCCGCGAACTTTGACCGTGTCTGGTTGCGGGATGACGCGGGCGGGTTGAGCCACAAGACTCATGGATCAATAGACAAAGCGGCGAGCTTGGTCCAAACTTAAATTCCTGATCGTGTTTGCAAAGGGGCGTGGCAATGAACAGACTACTGGTCACGATGTTGCTGTTATTGTCGGCTTTTCCGGTGTGTGCTGCCGCGGAGGGCGGGATGTTTGGGCAGGGGCGCACTCAATTTTCGCTGGCGATAGGAAATGGTTACGCCTTCGACAATAGCTATTTAGTCATCGGGGCGGGCGCGACCTATTACGTGCTCGATGGGCTGGGTGTCGGGGTGTCCCTTGAGAATTGGTCGGGGGGTGGTCCCGGTATCACCAAATATGCGCCTTTCGCACAATACGTTTTCTATCAGGCGTCTTCGGTGCAGCCGTATGTCGGCGGGTTCTATCGCCATACTGCTGTCGCCGGCCTGCCCGGCATCAATTCGGTCGGCGAACGCGCCGGTATCTATATCGCTTCCGGGCCCAATGTCTCTTTCGGTGTCGGCTTCGTCCATGAGTCCTACCTTGATTGCCGGCAGACCATTTACCTTAGCTGTAGCGAAACCTATCCCGACATTAGTTTGACCTTCGCATTTTAGTTCGCGCGGGTGCCCGTGACCGGGGACGCCCGGTCAGCGACATTCGTTCAGTGAGGCGCGATATCGCTCTGCTTGATGCCCGCATCCGACTTTGCCTGGATCATCAGCGCAGCGCAGTTGCTGTCCTTGTTTTTGCCGAACTCGAGCAGCGGTATCAGCGCGGCGATGCCCGCGGTCAGCACGCCCAGTACCACCGCGAGGCCGCCGCGTGCCACTACCTTGCCCATGTCAGGATGCACCGACGGTTTTTTGAACGGGCCGGTGACTATGATCGGGCCTCGCAGCGATGCCAGGCTGAACCCCTTCAAATGCGATACAAATTTCAGGTGGAGCGATTCATCGGCAAAGTTCACATTGCCCTCGCCGGTAATGCTTACCTTGGGCGTATCGAGCACCAGATCCTGGACCTTGAAATCCCCCTCGACGGCCTTGAAGTTCGCGACCATGCAGCGTATCGGGACTTGCTTGTCGCCGCCCAGCAGCACCTTGATCGAATTGGCGATGTCGAGGTCGGACAACCTGAGCAGCAGCTCGCTGACGGTGCCGCCCTCCATGATCAGCGCCGCCTCGCCGTTCGCCGTCCCCAGCATTTGCGAGATCGAGTCTCCGCTGGCATCGAGTGTCGCGCGTCCGCCCATGGTGCCCGCGCTGGCGGCTTTGTGTTTCGAGACCGGGAACAGCTGGTCGAGGTGCAGGCCTTTCGCCGTGATGTCGGCGTGAGTGGCCATGTGCGATTTGCGCCCGCCCATCGCGATTTCCGCGACCAGGTTGCCGCCGGCGATTCCGAAGGTCAGCGGTGCAAGCCTGAGCGTGCCGTCCTTTACGGTGAGATGCATGTCCATCTTCTCGATCACTATCTTCTGGGCAATGATCCTCGCGCCCTTGAAGCGGACATCGGCATCCGCGGCGCGCAGCTTTTCGAGGTTGAAGGGCTCGGTCGGCAGCACCTTGTCGCCACGCGGCGGATTGTCGCCCGGCTTGGTACCGCGGTCCGCGCCTATGAAGCCGCCCAGGTCTTTCATGTCCAGGCTGCGCGATACCAGGTCGGCGGTGATCAGCAGGGGATCCATGCCTTGGTCCACCGAGAAATCTCCGGTGAAATCGCTTTTACCCAACGTCCCGTTGACGCGTTTGAATGTCCAGATGTCGCCGGTATGGCTCAGGAACCCTGCCAGCTTGTACGCAGGCGTCGGCGGTATCGGCACGCCCATGATCGTATACAGCAGCGCAAGATTACTGCCTTCGAGTTGGAAGTTCACTTCCTGGCCTATGAGGTGCAGGGGATCGAGCAGCGTTCCGTCGACGCTGGCCTTCGTCGTCCCCAGTGTCGCGGTTGCCTTGATCGGGTACGGCCGGTCGGCGTTGCGCAGCGCGAGCAGCGCTCCGCCGCGCGCTTGGAGCGTGGTCTGCATGCCCATGAACTGGCCTGTACCAGTCACTTTGAGCATGGATTCCGGATCGTCCCTGGTGACGGCCAGCGTATTGAGCTCGAGGTCGAGGTCGGTATTGATCGCGGGATCGCGGAACTTGATGGTTCCGCGATCTATCGTGAGCGCATCTATGGCGGGAAATTCCGACTGACCGAAAACCCAGTTCGGCGTGCCGTCCTTGTTTACTTCGAGCACCAGGTGAAGATCGGACAACGAGATCTCGGGAAAGGCCAAGTGGCCGCCCAGGAGTTTCAGAAGGTTGATCCTGAAATCGGCGCGCTTGATCTGCGCCATGACGGGATCCTTGCTCCACGCCGCGTTGCCCATCACGACGTCGTTGGCGATGATGCGCGGCCACAGCGAAAGATGCACGTCCAGATCGCCATTGATCGCAAAGCTTCTGCCCGTTGCACTGGTCACCTGGCGTGCGATATACGGCCGGGCGAGATTCCAGTCGAATAAACTCACTGCCGTGACGAGCAGCAACAGGCACACGGCAATCCCGACAAGCCACTTTCTCGTTCGGGTCATGATTATTCTCCTTGAGTCTTTGAGTCTTTCTTGAGTCTATTGATCCCGAGTATCCAGCTCGCTCGGCCATAGTTCAGATTATCGTCTTGCCAGACAAGGCGCTCTGTGCGAAGCCGCACATACAGATGCGACTGTGCCGCGCTCCGATGATGCACGGCGTCATAGCGGAGACAAGCGATTTGTTTTCGGGTTTTCAGCGATACACGTATCAGGTGCAAACGGCGTGATTATTTACCTTTGATGACGGTTACATGATTGACGAAGGTGATGCTGGGGAAGGTGCGGTTCAATGCTTTGCTTTTGAAGTTGTCCATGGTTGAGCCGTTATCAAACTGAATGACATCCCCTTTTTTCGCGGCGCTCGTCGAGGTGGCAAGCCAGCGGGTTTGGTTGTTCTGTTTGACCTCAAGATAGGTGAACTGGGGAATGTTGATCGTGCTGAGCACGGTGGCTGTTTGCGACTGGATAACATCGGATGTATCGGAGGATGTCGCTGCCTGATCACCGGTATTGATAGGCGGGTGTCCAGGGGGTAAAGAGCCTGAAGGCGGAATCACAGGTGCAGGAACAAAGGGTTCTTCAGACGTTTTTTTGTTGCATGCGGTGAGGGCAAGCATGATCAACGCAGTGAGGATCGCAGTGTTTTTCATTTTGTTTCCTTGCTTGAAATTGACGAAGTAACCAATACTACTAAAAAATGTGCCGGGTTCGAATCGTTTTCTTGATTTCATTCGAATGGATCGATAAGGCCTGATAATTCAGATGAACCACAAACACCTGCTGCGGGACCCGTTGCGCAAGCGATAAAATTTTGATACCGGCCATGTTGATCGTCAGCCGATCATCAACGTGGCCAGTATCAAATTTTTCGTCACCATGATTGCCTCATCGGGCTGCGCCACGCCTGCGCGCTTCGATGCGCTTCAGGAACACGCCCATCACTTCGCGGTAGAGCGCGTCCTTGAGCACGCTGTCCTCGTTGCCGGCATCCACGTTGGGGTTGTCGTTG